>QFOI01000645.1 GCA_003241175.1 Pseudopedobacter saltans | reverse complement strand
CCTGTCAACAAGATTTTGGTAGATGGCAAATCATTTTTCGGCGAGGATCCTAAAATGGCATCTAGAAACTTGCCTGCCAATGCTATTGACAAAGTACAGGTCGTAGACGATAAAGAGCAAGCATTGTTGAACGGTGACAATAACACAAGCAATATAGGAAAGGTTGTCAATATTACTTTGAAAAAAGGATTCAAAAAAGGCGCTTTTGGAAAGGTTTATGCCGGAGGAGGTAGCAAAGATCGTTACGAACTAGGTGGTATTGTCAATGCATTTAGAGATACATTGCAAGTTAGTATTTTGGGCTATTCTAATAATTTGAATCGTCCAGGATTTAGTTATGGAGAGTTGATGAATGCAGGTGGCTTGAGACGTTCTAATTCCAATAGAAACAATAATTCTACATCGACTTGGGGCGGATCTAATGGTAGCTCTATCATGATTAATGGTGTCAATTTTGGAGGAAGTCCCGATTTTGGTTTGGCAACTAGTAACGGTGCCGGTTTCAATATTAATCATGCTCCTGACAAGAAAAAATCTTTTTACGTACAATATTATTTTGGTGAGGTTCGCAAAACGAATCTTGCTTCTGGTCTTACAAGACTTTACAATGTGGATACGATTATTGAAAATCAAAGGATCAACAATAGTTTAACTAAAAATTACGGACACAATATCGGCGCGGGAATGAAACTTAATCCTGATACATTGACAACTATTAATTTCAATGCTTCCTATACTGTTGGCTTACAGAGAGAAACAAATAATGGATTGATAACGAGTGACAACAATATCCTCGGTAATCTAAGCCGCGGTAATATTGACATGTACAATCGTTCGGACAACTATAACTATTCTCATTCGTTTTACTACATTAGAAAAGGAAAAAATGATCCTAAGAAAAATCTGATTATAAGCAATAGATTTAATACGGGTACACTCAATACGGATAATCAAACTAACTCTTTACTGCAATATCTGTATCCTACAGCTTACGATAGTGTATTGAATCAGTTACGTTCAGTACGCCTGCCTCAAACTTCCACGATATTCAATGTGATACTAAAAGAACCGATAGCCAAAAACATATATCTTCGATTCAATAATAGGTTTAGATATGATTATGTAAGCAATCGTACCAATACAAACCAAGCACTATCAACGGATGCGCCTTATGACATATTTAATCCTTATCTAAGCAACGCATTTAAAAGGAGCAAGCATGATTTTACATTTTACCAAGGTATATTGTACGAAAACAAAGGGTTCTCCATCAATCCGTATATTGGAGAACTGATTCTGAATTCTAATGTGGATGTCAATTCCATTGAAGGTAAAATCAATCAAAACGTGAGAAAGTTGGTTCCGTCTTTGCACATTAATTACAAAGATTTTTCGATAGACTATGGTAGAGATTACGTCTTGCTTCACTATAATTATCTATTGCCAGTTTTGGACAATAGTAATCCATATTAGGTCAGTAGCGGTAACCCATATCTAAAGTTGGCGAAGCAGGAT
>QFOI01000644.1 GCA_003241175.1 Pseudopedobacter saltans | reverse complement strand
TTTGCCTATGTCCGCTTTGTCGCAATACAGTCCGCAAATGGATTCCCTTTGGCAAAGGCTCAATTGTGTCGTGATGTAGTCAAATATGGCGGTCTTGGCGGGCATCCATTCGGGTTCGTCACCCAATAGGACGTTGAGACGGCGGGCAATGCTGATCCACTTAGCATCACGCATGACACGTTCGGTTTCACCTTTCTTGATACGGTTGTAAACACCGCTGTTGATGTCGAATGATGATGCATACTTTGCGTCTGATCCTTCGAAGTTGACACGGTTGGCGATCAACGCTTCACGTATCTTTTGTCTTACCTGTGCATTCAATTCCATAATTTTGATATTCTATTGGTTTTTAAAATGGCCGTTCCTCTGTTGTCGCAGGGGGCGGCTTGTTTGTTTTTAATAAGTTTGTTCTTTTCCGCAGATGATA
Organism: Pseudopedobacter saltans; assembly: GCA_003241175.1. Classification (GTDB taxonomy): domain Bacteria; phylum Bacteroidota; class Bacteroidia; order Chitinophagales; family Chitinophagaceae; genus Rhizosphaericola. Next base: position 1,091 of record QFOI01000644.1, on the reverse strand, counting down.
CATTTTTCAATATCATCGTTGTGGTTGTTTCCAGTGTGTTCAAAGGAATGTTCGCATAGCTTTTGGCTTGTTTCGATTATGTTACGAATGTTTTTAAGCTGTGTCAAGCATTCGGTTTCTCTAGTTCTTAAATAATCGAAGTAGTCTTTTCCAATTTTTTGCGTTTCGTTCAATTCTGCCATGTCTATTTTGTTTTTAAATTTTATAAATCGTCCTCAGCCATTGCAGCCCAATCTTTTGTTGTGAATTCCGTAATAGGTTCGGGCTTTTTGATCTTGACGGCTTTTATTTTCTTTGTCGGTTCAGATGCCTGTTTGTCAATTGCTTTTTGAACCGCTTCCGTGTCGAATTTTTCAATCTTTGCCAGTTCCTCTTTGCCTTTTCTGACCATGGCATCAAAAGAACTGCGGTATCCAAATTGCTGGTGCATGATGTCGATGTCCTGTTGTGTCCTTTCGATCTTGGCTTCGTTGTAAGTCAACTGTAAAGGAGCGGTACAGATAAAGCGGTCATTTTGGTACAGATGTACTTCCGTGATATTGTCACCGGGCATATAGTAGGCCGTAAACTCGTGGTTCTGAATCCTATCCAATACCGAAACCGAAGGCAAATGGTAATCCTGATACTGCACACGCACGTATTTGTTGGCACGAAGGCTTGTCTGTGTGGATTTCCCTACGATACGAGCCAAAGTATTGTTATTGAGTTGCCACAAATCAGGATACATATTGGCTTCCAATACTTCCCAACGTGTCATTCCGGGATAACGGTCTTGATCAGGATGTTCCGAATTGTTGACCGCATCGATATGGCCGTTTTCCAAAGCCACTATTTCTTCAAATTTGTAGCGTTTATTGTCAGATTCGTTGAACTTATTGGCATCCAATTGCGCAAACGGACGGCCTTGGAAGCCCTTTGTTTTTCGTTGGAATCCGTATTTCTTGATACGAATAACGTGTTCCATACGTTTTTGACGTGGATTACCTGGGCGGCAAAACGTTACCTTTTGGAAGATCAATCCTTCTTTCAACAAATCATCGGTGAACGTATTGGCAATGTGGTGTTCCACTTCGACTTCACCGGGAATGCTC
>QFOI01000643.1 GCA_003241175.1 Pseudopedobacter saltans | reverse complement strand
AATATAAAAGTAGTCGTACCAGAAAACAAATCCTACGAACTGCGGGCAACAGCTGAAGATCGTACAAAAGCGACTTCGTTATTCATAGGAAACGGGCAAAAAGTACTCGCTCCATTTTTGGGTACTTTGGATTATTTCGCTGGTATGAAGATGATGAATGGTATGATGAAGATGAATGGAGATTTGGATGACATGGGCATGGCCATGACTTTGCAAAAAATGGACATGAACATGGTTATGTATCCTGAAATTCACAGTACAAACTATTCTTTCATCCAACAATTCCAACGGCAATCGCAAAAAATGAATGTCGATTTTTCCACCGCCGATACTTCACATTGGCGATTTTCCAAATCATCGAAACCTGTTGTATTAAACTACAATATGTTGAAAGCGCCATTTAATACAACTTTACCCAAACAGGATTCCGTAAAAACTTTGGATTTTGAATTGACGGGCAATATGAACAGATATCTGTGGACAATCAACAACAGAACTGTTTCGGAATCGGACAAGATTTTGATTAAGAAAGGGGAAGTCATTCGCATTATATTGAGAAACAATACCATGATGCGCCACCCGATGCATCTGCATGGACACTTTTTTAGAGTATTGAACGACAACGGCGATTTTTCACCTCTAAAAACGACGTTGGATATCATGCCCATGGAAACAGACACATTAGAGTTTGAAGCGGATCAGAGTGGAGATTGGTTTTTCCATTGCCATATATTATATCACATGATGGCAGGCATGGGACGTGTTTTTGAATATGCTGATTCGCCACCCAATCCACAAGTACCAGACAAAAAAGAGGCTTACAAAATGATACAAAAAGACGACAAGCGTCTTTTCCCAAAAGCAGAAGTAGGTATAGAAAGTAATGGTTCTGATGGGGAACTGCAACTTTCCAATATAAGGTATCAACTCAATACAGAATGGAGATTGGGTTTCAACGATAAAGACGGTTACGAATCCGAAAGTCATTTTGGTCGCTACATTGGAAAAATGCAATGGCTGATGCCTTATGTCGGTTGGGATTTTCGTTACAGAAAAGGAGGTCATGAAGAAAAGTCTCTTTTTGGACAAAGAAATACCAAAGACAAAAGAGAAGCATTTTGTTTCGGGGTGGCTTACACACTTCCGATGCTGATTATAGCAGATACAAGGTTAGATACAGACGGAAAAGTACGTGTCCAATTTAGTAAAAAAGACATGGCTATATCCGAAAGAATGAGGATGAACCTTATGTGGAACACGGACAAGGAATGGATGGCTGGACTTAGGTACATTGTCGGAAAATACGTATCCATCTCTTCTCACTATGATAGCGATATGGGTTGGGGTGCTGGTCTTACTTTCAATTATTAGAAGTATCTTGTTGCGCCAATTGCGTATTGAGGGAGTTTGCGGGAAATTTTTATTTTAAACATATTGAAATAAAATCCTGCAAAATACCGCAATAATGCGATATTTGCTTAACTAGAACGATCGAAATATGTCATCAACAGTACTTCTT
>QFOI01000642.1 GCA_003241175.1 Pseudopedobacter saltans | reverse complement strand
AACTTTCTTTTATGGGAGTGAGTACCATCGGGGTATCTAAGGTTTCCATGTCTATTGATTTATGCCTACAAAGCTGTCGCAAAGGAACAAAGCGAATGATGATATCCGTCATATTTTCTTGAATATGACAGTTACATGACGATTCGAAATTCAATATACTAGAAAGGTTCAGTTCAGGTAAATGCCGAAAAAATATGTCCAACCAATCAATATGATCTGCATCGGTATTCTTTCCCTATAAAGATATCTCATACCAGGGCCTGAATAATCAGCCTTGAAAATATTGATATGCTTCTTCGATGAATTTATATTGGCTATAAAAACTATTATAAAAAACAGAATCAACAACCACGCTGTTAATATTCTAAGTGAAGGTATCATCAACCCAATACCTGACGCTATCTCGAGAACGCCAGTGAAATAAACCAAGAATAGTTTTGCGGGGAAAAAATCAGGAATCATCATGACCATTCCTTTCTGAAATCTGAAATGAGCCGTCCCTACAAAAAGCATAAAAACCGCCATAGCAAGATTACCAGAAAACAGATAATTCCATTCACCTTGAAAAATTTTTGTAGCAACTAATGCCAATATAAAAGTTCCGAAAAGTATGCTGAGTAGTTTCATGTTTATAGTTTGAACCAAAATCAATTCTATAAATTTAATGTATTTTATTAAAAGCATCTTCTGCCGTTTCCGCCATTGTTGGTGTTTTCACCAACAATATTTAATTTAGTTGCAACAAAAAAAGCTAATCCTTGACTACTCACCCGTTATTTTTCACGGCAACTATTCTTCTGCCGTTGTTGGTGTTTTCACCAACAACATTTAATTTAGTCATAATAAAAAAGCTAATCCTTGACAACTCATCCGATATTTTTTACGGCAACCTTTTTAGAGTGGAAACACTTATTAAAACCAGACAAATACAAAGATATAATTATCAATTGTTTACAATTCCTAGTAGAAAACAATCGAATTAAATTGTATGCTTTTGTTATTATGAACAATCATATTCACTTAATTTGGCAAATGAAAGACATTTTTTCAGTAGATAATATCCAACGTGATTTCTTACGATTTACTGCACAACAAATAAAATTTGACTTGCAGAAAAACCATCCAGATATTTTACCATTTTTCGAAGTCAATGCTAAAGATCGTCAATACCAGTTTTGGGAAAGGAACTCATTAAGTATAGAAATTAGAACTGAAAAAGTTTTCCTACAGAAAATGAATTATATTCATCAAAATCCTGTTAAAGCTGGATTGTGCGCTTCACCAGAAGAATACAAATATTCTACCGCACTCTTTTACGAGAAAAATATTCGTAATTGGAGTTTCATTACTCATTTTAGAGATTAAATAATTGTTGGTGATAACACCAACAATGGCGTTGAACTTTTGATTTGTTTTCAAACGCGGCTATAATACATCACTTCTGCCTTCTCCGTAATGTAAATCTTTGATAATCTTGCATCTACGAAACGTGTCCAGACAATCTTCGCCGTTGTTGGTGTTATCATCA
>QFOI01000641.1 GCA_003241175.1 Pseudopedobacter saltans | reverse complement strand
GATTTTCCACTTTCCTTAATCCATTCAGCAGCATAAGCTGGGATCGATATTTGAGCCGTTGTATTTGGAGGAACTGTGATATCCCAACTAAATGAATGTATAGTTTTTATCCAATGACTCTCTATCTCACCATACATTGATTTATAAGAAGCATTGACAGAATCCAAACCATCAATATTTTCAGGCTTCATCAATATCTTTTTGAATGCAATTGCCGAACTATCAGATTTAATTGCAGCAACATTTTCATATAACCAAATCAAAAGATCACCTAACAGCATCACATGATTTTGAGAATTCATTTTGGGAGAAGCCGTATTTCCATTCCATAATTCCCATATAGTCGTCGCACCATTTTCAATCATATATCCCCAACTTGGATAAGTTTTATTGATGGCCAACGTATAAGCAATATCAGACCGATCAAATTGGTTAAGCGTTCTCATAATCCATTGTGTTCCTATGACGCCTGTACCAATATGCATGTGATGGTCAATTTTAATCTTTTTGTAAACATTATCAAAAACTTTATCGCGCAAACTATCTGGAACCATATTGAAGGACAACGGAAGAATATTGGCTGTTAAAGAATTATTGTCATACAATGCTTTTTTAGTATTCAAAAACTTTTTGTTGAACGCTGTTTTTATATTGGATGACAAAATATTGTAATAAGAAGTATCCTTATAGTTTTTCGACAAAACAGCAAAATCATACATAAATCTTAACACTTGATAATAGTAAGAACTAGCAATCAGCGTTCCATTAGTAGTAAGACTAGAATCCTGTGATTTTGTTATGAAAATATTTTCTGGAGGTACACACCAATCTCCATATTTATCTCTCGCAATTAAATTGCTTTTTACATAGGCAGAGTCCATATACGTTACCCATTTCTTCATACCACGATAATGCTTTTTGATCACTTCCACATCTCCATATTGACGATAGATCATATTGGCAATAAAAAAATAAGTAGAAGGCCAAGCCACATTATCAGTGTAATAATTCCAATAGGCAGGAGCAACATCTGGAATAGAACCTTTTGGGGTTTGTGCATCCTGAATATCGTCCAGCCATTTCGTATAAAGATTTTTATTATCGAAAAGAAAACTCTCACCATAAGATCCAGTTGTACGGTCTCCTAACCACGGCTGGCGTTCATTTCTCTGAGGACAATCAACTGGCATACCTTTGTAGTCTGAAGCTATAGTCCACCAAGCGTTTTTTACGATTTGATTGACAGTATTATTGGAAGTGTTTAACTTGCCAACAGTTTGCATATCGTCGTACACCAATTGTCCTTCAAAATTATCCAAACTAGGCATTCCAGGACAGCCTGAAACTTCAACATATCGAAATCCATGATAAACGAAACTTGGATGCCAAATTTCAATACCCTCTCCTTTTGCAATATAGACATCCGTAGATCTCGCGTCACGAAGATTTTCGGTATAAATGGAGCCATCTTTTTGCAAACTTTCAGCAAAACGCATCGTAATTTTATCACCCTTATTGGCTTTCACTTT
>QFOI01000640.1 GCA_003241175.1 Pseudopedobacter saltans | reverse complement strand
ATTGACAGGTTATATAACTACTATTTCGTTTCCTATAATACACCATTAAAGCAGGTTGTAGGGCAATATAATGACAATAGATCAAGAATGACTGAGGAGATTGGTGGTACGGTAATCAATTATATCAATCCTACTCTTACTTTACAGTTGTCCTCCGATGCTGATCAATACTACGGGGTATCAACTACAGGTATTACAAATAATCCATACACTCGTATTCGATTTGGAAATGACATATTGGAAAAAATGGATGATCCGATCTATACATCCAATTTATCAAGTTCGTTTAAACAGTATGCAAAGGGACAAATGTATTTTTTGAGGGCTTTACAATATTTCGATCTAGTAAGAACATACGGTGGTGTGCCTCTAGCGTTGAAAGTGGAAACTAACAGTTCTACAGATACTTCCATACAGATACCAAGATCAAAATCTTCAGAATGTTTTACACAAATAATTAAAGATTTGGATTCCGCAACGGCGTTACTGCCTGTCAGTTGGGCTAGCCCAACGACCAATTACGGTCGTCCAACTTCTGGAGCTGCTCTAGCTATGAAAAGCCGTGTGTTATTAACGGCTGCAAGCCCACTGTTCAATACGGACTGGGATAATCCTGGCAACACGAAATGGCAGGCTGCCTTGCAAGCAAGCTTGGATGCGGAAACCAAATTAACTGCACAAGGGTATGGTTTATATGGAAATAGTGCAAAAGATTGGGCTGCAATGACTTATGTTTCTGGAAATGTTACTTTCAACAAAGAAGCCATCATGGTGAGTCTATTCAATTCCACTACCACATCATCTTCTGGATTTGGTAATGCTTGGGAAAATGCAATTAGACCACCTGATTATAAAGGTACAGGAGGCATTTCTGCGACTAAGGAAATGTTGGATCTATTTCCCATGGCAGATGGTAGTAGACCTGTAAAAGGAGTTAATTATGTGGATACATTCTTTTTTGAAAATCGAGATCCTCGTTTTTATAGAACTTTTGTGTTTTCGGGAGTTAAGTGGCCGATAAAATCAAATCCCAACAAATCAACATGGCTATATAGATGGAAGGCTAATGCTACTACAACTACAGCCACTTATTATGGTACTAATAATGCTATATTAAGTCCTGCACTTGTATGTAAAATGTCTAATCCTTCGGCAGATAGTGCGGTCGGGTACCAATATTCTAATACAAGCATTTTTGAATACCGATATGCCGAACTTTTATTAAATATTGCAGAATGTTATGCGGCAACGGGAGATATTACTAATGCTGTGGCTTACATTGGAAAAATCCGAGCCAGGGTTGGTATACCTTCTGCTAATAACTATGGAGTAGGAACATTGTCTACAAGATACCAAGCCATAGAAGCATGTTTGTATGAACGAAGAGTTGAATTGGCTTATGAAGGTAAACGTTTTTGGGATATGCAACGTTGGGGATTATATGCAAATAATAGTGCGTTTGGAAACTCAGTACAGAAACTTGGAGTTACTCCTCTTAATGGAACTGTACGGAATGGCTATTATTGGCAA
>QFOI01000639.1 GCA_003241175.1 Pseudopedobacter saltans | reverse complement strand
AAAATGAGCCGTTTTTCCGATGTGTAAATCGGACAGAATCAAAGCTTTTTCTTTTTTCCAAAATAATGCTCGCTGATTGGTTAAAGTAAAAACTTCGTTTTGGATATTGATATTTTTTGTTACTATTTTCATTTAATTACTTCAATTTCTTAGCCTGTTGAATCAACTTCTGAATTCTCGCATCCAAATCTTCACTCGTCAAAGTCTGTCTCAAACTATCGACTTTTATAGGGAAACTTAATGGAGTAAAAGAATTAGCGAATTTCAAAATAATTTTCGATTTTTCAATTCTTTTGAAAGCTTCTACCAATCTTTGTTCCTGCAACTGCATATTGAAAACTTCCGTATAAGCCTGTCTCACCAAAAAATGATTCGGATCGTGGTCTTCCAAAACTTTAAAGATCAAACCTGCCGAACTTTGAAGCGATTTGTTGGAACGTTGTTGTCCCGGAAAATTTTGAACCACCATTCCTGAAATCACAGCAATATCACGGAATTTCCTTCTCGCCATTTCTGCTGCATTAATACTGGAAATGACATCGTTCATCAGATTTTCTCGTGTTAAAATTTTGCCTAAATTTTCTTCATTTAAAGGAATTTCTTTATCACTAAATAATTCAAAACCATAATCATTCATCGCCATCGAAAAACTGATCGGATACAGTTGACTGATGCGATAAGCGATAAGCGACGACATGATTTCATGGATCAATCTGCCTTCAAACGGATACATAAACAAATGCCAACCTTCTCTGGTTTTTATTTTCTCGACTAAAAATTCGTTCTCTTGTGGAATGTGCGAAACCGCCGCTTGTCTTGCCAATAAAGGTTGCAAAAATTGCAGTTCGTTTTCCTTGGCATTTGGCGCGCCAGACAAGGCAATTTTTTGACGTAAAAAATGACTCAAATTACTACTCAATGGCAATCTTCCGCCTAACCAACTTGGCGTAATCGCCTTACCAGTAGAGGCTTTTACCTGCACCATCATTTCTTTTATGCGCACAAATTCCAGCACTCTTCCCGCCAATATAAATTTGTCGCCAGGCTTTAATTTAGAAATAAAATATTCCTCAATCATGCCAACATAGCCACCAGAAACAAACTTCACTTTCAGCATGGCATCGCTCACAATAACGCCGATATTCATGCGGTGCAGCATACCAATTTTTCGACTTGTAACGATGTATTTTCCATTTTCATCCAAAACAACTTTATGAAATTCTTCGTAGTTTTTGCCCGTTTTTCCGCCGATGGTTATAAAATAAAGACACCATTTCCACTCGTCTTCCGTCATTTCCGAAAAGGCAAAAGTTTGTAGGGTAATGGAATGAAATTGATCGGGAAAAAATCCACCACCTAAAGCGACAGTAACTAAAAATTGCACCAACACATCGAAAGTCAAAACCAGCGGTTCTCGCTTTTCGATGGTTTGCGTTTTTACGGCTTCTTTTAAAGCGGCGACTTCAATTAATTCCAAAGAATGCGTCGGAACAAAATAGATTTTAGACGTTTCGAAAGGCGAATGTCCGCTTCG
>QFOI01000638.1 GCA_003241175.1 Pseudopedobacter saltans | reverse complement strand
TGAAGGCGCTAAGGAAGTAATTGCAGGTATACAGGATGTTTCTAAAGTCGTTTCGGTTAGTGTTATCCTTTTCGTTTTTGCCAGGATTGTTTTAGCGATTGGGGAAGCTGGAAATTTTCCTGCCGCTATCAAAGCCACGGCGGAATATTTTCCTAAAAAGGACAGAGCATTTGCAACAAGTATCTTCAATGCCGGTGCTACGGTTGGAGCATTAGCTGCTCCCTTGACGATTCCTTTTATTGCAAAGGCTTGGGGTTGGGAAATGTCATTTATTATCATTGGAGCACTCGGTTTTATTTGGCTTGGTTTCTGGGTATTTTTGTACAATAAACCACATCTTCATCCTAAAGTGAACAAGGCGGAACTATTGTACATTCAGCAAGATGAAAATGAAGTAAGTATTACAGATATTGTTGTAGAGGAAGCACCCAAGAAAAAAATGTCTTTTGGGCAAGCATTTCAATACAAGCAAACCTGGGCATTTGCTATTGGCAAGTTTATGACAGATGGCGTTTGGTGGTTTTTCTTGTTTTGGACACCTGCCTATTTGAGTTCTGTCTATCATTTGGATTCCACACAAAGTGCCCCACAGATATTCACACTTTACCTAATTACTTTATTATCCATTATTGGAGGATGGTTGCCGACATTTTACGTCGACAAAAAAGGAATGGATCCGTATGCAGGTCGTATGAAAGCGATGTTGATATTTGCATTTTTCCCTTTGTTGGCATTATTTGCACAACCTCTAGGAAAATATTCTGTTTGGTTACCAGTGATTATCATTGGTATTGCTGGTGCTGCACACCAAGCTTGGTCCGCCAATATATTTTCCACTATTGGAGATATGTTTCCTAAATCCGCAATCGGAACAATCACTGGGATTGGCGGGATGGCTGGAGGATTAGGATCCTTCTTCATCAATAAAGGATCAGGTATGTTATTCGATTTCGGTCGCAAAAATTGGAGTACAATAGATGGAGTACCTTTGTTAGAAAAATTTCCTCGATTTGCAAAGGAACAAATACCTGACAATTTCCTCACTAATCTAGCAAAAAATGGAGCAATTGTTTTTGATGGAATTAGCAATGGTTATATGATAATATTTACAATCTGTGCTGTATCCTACCTGATTGGATGGTCCATTATGAAAAGCTTAGTACCAAAGATGAAGATTGTTCAACTTTAAGTTGTTACTTTTATGTAATAATTTTATTATTTAATACTAGAATACCACACATTGATACCATTTAAAACGCTTTCGCAGTTTATTGCAGAAAAGCAATCAGACTTCCCTTACGCAAAAGGTGAACTAAGTCGCTTACTTCGAGATCTAGCTTTGGCAGGCAAACTCGTTAGTCGGGAAGTAAACAAAGCTGGCATCACAGACATACTTGGAGAAGCCAATACGGAAAATGTACAGGGCGAAAAACAGAAAAAACTGGATCTGTTTGCCAACGAACAATTTATACAAGCATTGAAACGCGGAGGAGATGTTGCGATGATTGTTTCGGAGGAAGATGAGGAGGAAATTATATTG
>QFOI01000637.1 GCA_003241175.1 Pseudopedobacter saltans | reverse complement strand
AGAACAACATTCAGGATTCCATTGACGGTGAATTTTTCAGTTTTATCATTTCCGAAACCAATCATTCCGTCAAAAGTATTGGTTTTCCGTTTTTGGGTGAATAGGAAAACCTGCGTAGAATCTTTTGTAAATAATGTCTGAGGTGGTTTTTCTAATGAAACAAATTGATGATTCTGCAAAGACTGATTCATAGAAACCAGATTCTTATCATCATAGTTTTTGCCAAGATATTGTTTGTTGAGGTTCTTAACGAATTGTTTCGGTAAATGCGTATAACCTTTGAAAACGATGCCGTCGATTTTTCTCTGAGAAGCGGTGACAACAGAAATTTTTACTGATGGAATTCCGTTTTTCATTTTCTGGAATTTGGTTTTCACACGATTGAATGCGAAACCTTTGTCGCGATATTTTTGATTGATATTTTTCTTGAGGGAGTCTAAGTTTTTGGTGTAAATCTCATTCTTCTGAAACTTCAAATCAGAAACCAAAGAATCAGAAAATTTGACATTAGCTTTGTTGAAATTCGGGCCTTTATCATAATAGATTTCTGTTCGGTTTTCTATTTTTTTTACGTCTTTCAGTTCTGTGAAGAAGTAAGAGTTTTCTGCCAAAGAATCTAGAAATTTAACCGCTTTTGCCGAATCAGAAACGATTTTTTTGGCCTTGGTTTCTTTATCGATGAGCCAATATTCTTTTTTCTGCGCGTTAGAGAAAAAAGAAATTAAAAAAGCTAATATGAATAGAAATCGGTACAATTTGAATTTACATCTAATTTAAAAGTGAATTGTTTGAGCTGTCAGGCTGAGCGGAGTCGAAGCCCTTTTCAAGATTTTCCGAATGGCTATTATTTTGACAAATAGATAATTCTTTTAATTTCTCCCAATTGTCATTGATGATGGCTTCTTTTTTCTTTCTACTCCAACCTTTTACCTGTTTTTCGAAAGCAATAGCTTGGTCTATTTCATTAAATTCATTATAAAAAACCAACTGAACTGGTCTTCTGCTATGCGTATAACTTTCAGGATAATGTCCTGATTGATGTTTGATAAATCGAGACTCTAAATCGCTTGTAACCCCTGTGTAATAAGAGTTATCAGAACATTTTAATATGTAAACATAATATCGATTCATTGTGAAAGCGCTTCGACTCCGCTCAGCGTGACAAATCTAATACTAAATGTTCATTTTAAGAGATGTCAGTCTGAGCGGAGTCGAAGACATTATACTTTATTTGCATTTAAAACACAAAATCAATCCATTTTATTATATTTCTTCATCAGATTTTCGTAAGTATTTTGAGGAAGAATCCATTTCAAAGGAACGCCAATTTTCTGCCCGAATTTCCCAAAATAATAATGTGCTTTCCACTTTGATTTCTGAAGAAGATTATCAACATAAACTGCAACATCCAAAGGTTCTGTTCCGTCGCCAACGTGAGAATTCATCAAAGCATAAACTTTATCAAAGACATTTTTATACGCTTCGGATACTTTTGTTTTCACTCGATTTTCTGCAATATTGGTTTTGATATCGCCCAAATGA
>QFOI01000094.1 GCA_003241175.1 Pseudopedobacter saltans | reverse complement strand
CAAACGCAGTAAACCTAAAATTATAGCGGGTCAACTTCGTGTTTGGAACCACACCATTTTGATTTACATATGTACCAGATATTCTAAAATTCAAATCCTTAGTTCCAGACTCTACAGAAAGGTCTTGTTGTTGACTGAATGAAGTTCTAAAAAAGTGTTTCATATTGTCATAAAAAACGGTGGAATCATCATACTTTGGACCAAAGTAATAGTAGCCATAGGCGTTTGTTGCAGTTGGATCATAGATACCATTGGTACCTCTTGAGTATTCTTTCTGAATTTCCGGCCAACGATAAACTTGGGCCATTGTAAATGAGTTTCCGTACCCGATCCTCGCTTTTCCGGCTTTTCCTTTTTTAGTGGTAATAACTATGGCTCCTCCAGCTCCGTCGGAACCATATATAGCAGTAGCTTCTGGACCTTTCAAAATAGTGACGCTTTCTATATCTTCAGGGTTCATATCCGCTATCCTATTGGTATAATCGCTATTTCTATTTGACAATGCCAAATTTGCTGTACCCGTTTGACTAGAACTTGAAGCCGAAGCAATGCTTGATTGGTCAACCGTACTATTATCCATCGCTACACCATCAACAACAAACAAAGGTTGATTGTTTCCTCCAATAGAGGTACCTCCTCTCATCATCACAGAGGCACTTGCACCGGGCATCCCTGAGGTTGATGTGACAGTCAGTCCGGGCACTCTTCCAGCCAAAGCATTTAGGAAATTGGTTCGTCTTGTTTGAGCCAATTCTGCACCAGTGACTGTTGGGGCTTGATAAGGCAGGCCACGTTTTGAACTCGTCTGACCATAACCAGTCACGATAACTTCATCAACAGTTTTATCCTCTGCTACAAGTAAAACAACTAAATCGGTTTTGTTAGCCTTTAAAGTTTGAGTTTTAAAACCAACTAAACTAAATCTCAATAAAGAAGAAGTGTCTTTTAATTCAATAGCAAAAGCCCCACCCTCATCGGTAACGAGCATTTTGTGGCTTTTCAAGTCAGTTACCACAACACCTTCCATAGGAAGATTTCCAGATGCCGACCTAACGACACCATTCACTTTGAAATTTTGACCCCATGTATCGAGGCTTAGAAATAATAGAAAAACAAAACAAGCACGGAAAAATAATTTCATAGCACTTTTTTTCAATAAGCATTAAAAACATTGTTATTCTCAAGAATAACGGAAACAGTTCAGTTATTTAACATAAAACGCAAATCAAATTTGCCAATTCTCATTACACATAAACATTATCATTAAAAGTAAAACAGTATTTCTATTAGTAAAGTAGTCCGTAGCAAATCTAATTAATTTATTATTAACAATAACGCATTTTCAAAAGAAAAACAGAAAAAAAATTGCAAAAAAGATTATAAAGCAGCAAAAAACGCAGAAAAAAGCACATATTAAATAAAAACTATAAGCCTCGTAAGCCGGATTCTGTTCCAATACTATCATTTATCTAGGTGCAACATTACTGTTGCACTCTAACTGCCTACCCTTGATCGTTGCCATTGCTGACATCAAGCGAGCCGCCTTCGGACGATCATATACATGGCATTGCAGCGCTCAAGGTTTACCCGTAACTACTATTACTAATAATTACCGGGAGCTCTTACCTCCCGTTTTCACCCTTACCATCAAGATGGCGGTAATTTTCTGTGGCACTTTCTGTATCCAAAAATGGATCCCGGCTATTCGCCGGTGAGCTGCTCTATGCTGTCCAGACTTTCCTCTCTCCCATAAAAGGAACAGCGATAGTTCGGGCTTATAGTTGCGCAAAGGTAGGATGTTATTGTGAGTTATAAAGATGGATAGTTACAATCAAATCATAAAAGTCCATAATCTTAAAAAGAGTAGACTCATCGAAATACAGATTAACCCAATCGCTAAAATTGATAACTTTCTATTTTCATGTTTAATATCCCAAAAACAAAACCGACAAGTAGAGCACAAGCTATTAAAAATTTGACATTTAACTGCATTAATTCTGTTATCCCCAAAAGAGCTTTGTTTTTGCCACTAGCATTTTTGTACATTATAGCCAATCTGTAATTCTGAAATATTATTCCCAAAAAACAAATAAGACTGATTAGTATAGAAATTTGGCACTTTCTCATTAGAATCATTTGCAATTGATATTACAAACAAACATTCAATTCTCATTTATTCGAAAAAAATCTCTGTTGCCCCATAACCAAAACGAGAATCATATTGATTAACAAAACGCTTCACTTCACTCCTCGACTTGAGAAGATTATGTATTTCGTCTTTAAGCTTTCCTTTTCCGACGCCATGGATCACTGTAAAAGTCCTGAGATGATTCTGCACAGCTAGATCATACCACTTTTCAAATTCGTTGAGTTGCATAGTCAATATCTCAAAATTGGACAAATCCTTCCAATGGTCTGTCAATCTTTCAATATGCAAATCCACGACGGAACGAGGACTTGGTAAATGCTCTCTAATACGATCGGCACTATATTTAACATTAAAACCTTTAGAACTCAAACTAGATAAATCCAATCCACCTTTACTTCCTTTACCTGCTTCGAAATCGTCTTTTTCCGCTTCAGGATATTTTTCAAATAGTTGGTAAGCTATGGTTGGATTGTTGTTTTCCTTGAGTTCCTCTACTTTGTGAAAAACCTGTTTGCTTTTCAATTTTAAGGAAACATCAAAGGCTTCCTTTTTTCCTTTAACTGGTTTGGGCAAGGAAAAAGTAAATAAAAACGAGGGTTTGTCATTCAAATCCTCAAATTCAATATCATGCAAATAAAAATCTTTACCAGCAGCCACATCGTTTACTAGTTCAAAATCCTTCGCGTTTTCAAATAGTTGTCGATATATAAAATGTAAATCGCTGGAAGTGTGGTTAGCCAAATATAATTTAAAAGAATCCACTACTTCATCATTAAAATCGTCCAATATAAACTTAGGGACCAACGATAACCAAACACCGTCTTCGTCTTTAATATCCAATACAGGCTTCTTTTCCCTTGGCAGATCCTCTATATAAGTTTTGGGTTTAGCCGGAACAATAGGTTTGGATGTAAACCTTTTAAAATAAGGAAAATCAATTTGGTCCAAATACGCCGGGAACTTTACGCCACGTACTTCTATCATCACCATATCCTCGCCAAGAATATCTATGACCCGACCTTCTTCATCACTGTGCAAAACTAATATCTCGTCTCCTATCTCGTATTTCATACAACAAAATTAATCAGAATTCAACTATTTTCAAATCGTGCAATTACATACAAGCAAAAAACCTTTCAAGCATGCATTTACATGTTTGAAAGGTTTTTACAGTAAAAATATTATATATTATTTTAAGAAAACTTTTCTTGCCAAGCCAACATACCGCCAGTCAAATTGATCGGGTTAAATCCTGCATTTTCCAATATCAATGACGCTTGACCGCTTCTGTTGCCGCTACGGCAATAAACGACAACATCTTTACCTTCCCAATCTTCAATATCATCCAAAGCAAGTGTACGAATTTCTCCAAGTGGAACTAGACGACCTCCAATATTGAACTCTTCATGTTCGTCAGGTTCTCTTACATCCAAAAGATTTATTTCTTCTCCGCCATCCAAACGAGCTTTCAACTCTTCAACTGTTATTGTATTCATCTTTTATTACTTTAATGTTTTTGTTTTCTAATGTTGTTTCGGTTCCTGGATCAAAGGTAGAGCATTATCTTGGGGAGCGGCAGCTGGTTGTGCTTCTGCTGGCCTTAGCCATACGCTAATGGCCTGCCCAGGTTTCATTCTGTTCTTTTGAGCGCCATTCATACGTGGTGGATCTTGTTTGTATATTTCAGCACTTCCTTGATCCGTTACATTGGGATCTGCATTAACTGTTCCAATAGCGACCTTAAATGTCTGCAAATAATCAGTGGCTTCATCCAAACTCATTCCGACGATATCAGGCACTTCCATACTTTCGCTACCTGCGCCATTTCCCAATACCAAAAATATCGTTGCACCAACCGGCACTTTTGCACCAGGTTGTATTTCCGTATTGTTCATCAACTGTTGCTTCACGGCATTCTTAGCGATATCGTTGATATAGCTGGTACCGCCAAGTTTTAACCCAAGGTTTTGCATCAATAGTTGAGCACTAGTAATAGAAAAACCACGAAGATCAGGCATGTCAACCAAAGGCGCCGCCAATCTATTGACAGTCAAAAATATAGTTCGGTTAACTTTTACCACAGCTTGGGCATCTGGAGACTGTTTTACCACTGATGATTTTGGCAAACTATCAATATAGACAGAATCCTGAATCTCTACACGCAAACCATTCTCTTTCAAAATCTTAATGGCTTCATCAGTGGTTTTACCGACGATATCTGGCACTTTTTTGTTGTCATCATGCTTAGTGATAGCACCTAGTGACATGAAAAAAATGGCAAACATCGCACAAACCAAGGCGATAGCGACTACTAAATTTATCCAAAATGGACGTGTTGTTATAAATCTAAACACTTTCTATTTTTAATTTACGAAAGCAATATACTTAATCTTGGTGAGGTAGCACCTCTTGTATCAATGCCGTATAAAAATCTTTCAAAGGCCAATTCATAGCTGCCAACTGTTGAGGAACCAGACTTGCGGCCGTTTGTCCCGGTACAGTATTGACTTCTAGCATAAAAGGCTGATCGATTTCTTCATTGTAGATGAAGTCTATCCTTATGATACCTTTGCAATTAAGCACCTGGTAAACTTTTTTTGCGGTTTCCTGCACTTTTTTGGCCATATGTTCACTTGCTTCTGCAGGCGTAACTTCTAGGTTTTGTCCATGGTATTTGGCTTCGAAATCAAAGAAATGCAAACCTTCTGGCTTAAGTATTTCCGTCATTGGCAGTGTTATAATTTCACCTTTATGCTTGAAAACGCCAATAGTAAATTCTCTTCCAGTAATGCATTCTTCTACCAAAACCTGGTCATCAACACCAAATGCTTTATCCAAAGACGATTTTATCTCTTCTGCCTTATCAGATTCCAACTTAGACATTCCAATACTCGAACCGCCATTGTTAGGCTTAACAAATAAAGGAAATCTCATTTTTTGGATGGAAGCAATATCGTAAGGTTGTCCCGCAAAAAGTAAAACAGATTTTGCCACATGGATACCACCGAAAGCAGCCACGGCAACCGTAAAACGCTTGTTGAACGTCAATGCCGATGTAGTCGTATCACAAGTCGTATAAGGAATACGCATCAAGTCAAGATAACCTTGCAGCTTTCCATCTTCGCCTGGAGTACCATGTATGCACATCAAGGCAGCATCAAACTTAACAGTCTTTTCGCCATTCTGAACCGTAAAATGACTTTTGTCGACTGGCAACCTCACACCTTCTGTGGGCACGTAATACCAACCATCAGGCGTAATATCTATTTTATAGACGTCGAATAAATCTCTGTCAATGTTATTTTCTACTGTATGAGCACTTTGGTAACTTACAACGGCTTCACCACTGTAACCGCCAGTAACAAGTGCAATTTGCTTTTTCAAAAGAAAATGTTTTATTCGATTTATGGGTGTAATTTATCTTTCTTTTCCATCAGTTCTTCCACGGTCTCTTCGTACATTTCGTCAGGGACACAGCAGTCAACTGGGCATACAGCAGCGCATTGAGGCTCTTCATGGAAACCTTGGCATTCCGTACATTTATTGGGAACAATATAATAGACATCGTCACTCATGGGTGCAAAACTTTCATCAGAATCAACGGAACTGCCATCCATCATTGTGAAAGATCCTTTTACCTCAGTACCATCAGCTATTTTCCACTCCACACCACCTTCATATATTGCATTATTGGGGCATTCTGGTTCACATGCGCCACAATTAATACACTCATCCGTTATTTTAATTGCCATTTTAATTCCTTTTTATATCCGTTTATAAATATTTTCGCACAAAATTATTACATTAAGCATGAATCTTCAACAAAGAATTTCCATTTTGGTCGACTTAGGTCGATATATGCTGTCTGAAACTCCCGAATGGCAGTCTGTCAAAGAGACTGCTTTTCGCAAAAATTTCTGGTTTACTGTAGAAAACATTAATCTCTCCTGCCAAAATATTGCCGAAAATTTCTTACAAAAAACAAAATTAGAAAACTGGGCAGATCAATACCATATTCCACAAGACAATGAAAAACATATTACGGTCGGTATTGTAATGGCTGGTAATATTCCTTTGGTTGGTTTTCATGATTTTTTGTGCACATTTATATTCGGACTCAAACAAAGGATCAAACTATCTTCCAAAGACGATGTGCTACTACCTTTTCTAATTAAAGAAATGGCTAAAAAAAATCCAGACATATTGGATCTCGTATCTTTCGAAGACAATCTTAAAGGTTGTGATGCCTATATCGCCACAGGAAGCAATAATGCAGGTCGCTACTTTGATTATTATTTCGGAAAGTATCCAAGTATCATTAGACGTAACCGTACTTCTGTAGCCTTATTAACCGGAAAAGAATCGAATGAGGAATTAGGATTATTAGCAGAAGACATACAAAACTATTTTGGACTGGGTTGTCGCAACGTCACGATGTTATATGTACCCGAAAATTACGACTTCATACCTTTAATAGAAGTTTTGAAAAAATACGAGCCAATACTCGACTATCACAAATACAAAAACAACTACGATTACCAGTTGGCGATCCTATTGTTGAACAAAAAATTTTACATGTCAGGCGGGGGACTTTTATTGGAAGAAAATCCCATCATCTTTTCTCCTATAAGTACGATACACTATCAATACTATAAAAACATAAAAGATATTGAAACGAAACTTAATAGTTCTGAAGATGTACAAGCTATCGTTGGTACTAATCACCTAGGTTTTGGTCAGGCGCAAAAACCTTTGTTGACAGACTATGCAGATGGTGTCGACACGATGCAATTCTTATCAAAACTATAAGATTAAATAAAGTCCTTCTCCTACAAGAGAAGGGTTGAGATGAGGTAAAAAACAATCTTACTTAAATCCAACATAAGAAGCGAAACACAACTTTTTATGTAAAACATCAACGGAATTAAATCCTGTACTCTTCAACAAATCGAGTTGATAAAGTAAAGGTCTAGGAGAATCTTCCTTTTCAATATAGGCAAATACTTGATCTCTATAGTTTTCGTCTTTCAAACCAGTTAGATATTTTCCATATTGAATTGTGTAAACTAGATTTTGCATAGCTGGATTTGTTTGATGTACCAAATCAAAAACCCAAAGACTACCATTGGGCTTCAAAAGACTATACAATCTAGCAAACGCCGTTGTCCAATCTTGATCATCGCGCAAGTGATGTAAGACAGCCGTAGCAATGATGACATCATATTTTCCTTCAACTAGGTCAACATTTCTGAAATCACCTTTTATAGTTTCTACTGTTCCTTTGTCCAAAGCTGCAACACGCTCTTTCGCTTTATCTAACATAGGTTGACTCAAGTCAACAAGTGTGACATCTGCACGTTCTATTTTTTGCAAAAGACATACGGGATAATTACCCGCACCACAACCAATATCCAAAACTTTAATATTAGAACTATATAATGCCGCAATACTATCCGTAATTAAATCCATATTGTATCGAGCATCCACCGTTGTAGCTTGAGCTGTTTCCAGATTGGAAAACCTTTCTACATCATTATCAAACCTTTGCTCGATTTCTTCTAATGTTGACTTGTCCATGTTATTCATTTTGAAACAAAATTAAGCGCATAAACAATACCTAAAAATACTATTTTTGTAAAATAACAATACCTAATAAGTATCAATGGAAATTAGACATCTAACTTATTTCAAAACCTTAGCCGAAGAATTGCATTTCGGGAAGGCAGCGGAAAAGCTTTTCATATCGCAACCTCCATTAAGTCGACAGATAAAAGATCTAGAAGAAGAGCTTGGCGTCTTACTATTTAAAAGAAACAACAAACAAGTAAAACTTACAGATGCAGGACAGTACTTTTTAAAGCAAGTGGATAACATTTTACAGGAACTAGAACATTCCAAAACTATTACCCAACAAATACACAACAACGTTTCTGGCACTTTCAAACTTGGATATATTAGTTCTACACCCAAAAAACTATTGGCAAATGTTCTCAAAAAAATACAATATGACTTTCCTTACTTACATGTCAACTTATTCGAAACGTCTAGTCAAAGACAAAAAATAGCCTTAGAAAATGGCAAACTAGATTTAGGTATTTTGCGCCAACCTATTTTCTCCAAACAATTGAAAACATTATCGCTTAACAAGGAAACTCTTTGCATAGTAGCAGCTAAGGGCTTTGATTTTTCAACGGAAAAAATTGCAGCAGCAAACTATATTTGTTTCAATCACGACTATGCACCTGAGTATTATCAGACGTTAGTCAACACCTGTCACAAACTTGGATTTGAGCCTACTATAGTACACCAAAGCAATAGTATGCATTCTATATTGGAACTGGTATCCAACAACCTTGGACTTGCGGTTGCCCCTATTTCCGTTGTAAAAGCTATGCCCCATTTACCAATTGCTTACATGGAATTAAGCAGAAAAATTGCCCAAACAGAAACAGTTATTTCCTATAACAAGAAAAGCCAGAATCTAGCCATCGAAAAGTTTATCCAATATTTACAGCAAGAAGCTAGAGAAACATTTCAATAGTAGAATAACGTCATCTACGAATAGTTTCGTAAAAATTCTGTTAATCCTTACTATAGCATGCAAAATCTTAAAAATATCGTTGGATATTTGTATTGGATATCGATATAACAAGAACAAATATTAATTGAGACATTAATTTTTTAAAGATGAATAGAAATCTAAAGAACGTTTTAATGATTGTTGGCGTCAGCGCAGTGACGACATTTGGAAGTATTTATGGTTTTAGCAAATATCAAGACTATAAATACGCCGGAACGCAAAGTTCCACTTCTCTCCCTTTTAATTATGCATCCTTTAACGAAGGCAACAGCAATGCGCCCGGTCAGATTGACTTTACAGCAGCTGCAGAGGCAGCTACGCCGGCTGTTGTCCATATCAAAGTAAAGATCAACGCCAAAAAATCTTCGCAATCCAATAGACAGTCCAATCCTTTCGGCGATCTTTTTGGCGATCCATTTGGTGATTTTTTCGGAGGTCCACAACAAGCACCGCAAGCTCAAAAAGCTAGTGGTAGTGGGGTTTTGATTAGTGCCGATGGTTATATTGTCACCAACAACCACGTTGTTGACAAAGCGGATGAAATCAAAGTTACGTTGGCCAACAAAAAGTCCTATACTGCCAAATTGATTGGCAAAGATGCCAATAGTGATCTCGCAGTAATAAAAATAGATGGCAGTAATTTTCCTTACATTACTTACGGCAACAGTGACAACGTAAAATTAGGACAATGGGTTTTAGCCATTGGCTATCCTTTGAATCTAGATGTAACGGTTACTGCAGGTATCGTAAGTGCAAAATCCCGTTCCACAGGTTTGACTAATGGTACAGCGCCCATTGACAGCTATATCCAAACAGACGCTGCCATCAATCCAGGCAACAGTGGAGGAGCTCTGGTCAATACAGAAGGACAATTGATTGGAATCAACTCTCAGATCGCTTCTCCTACGGGTTCCTATGCAGGATATGCGTATGCAATCCCTGTCAATATTGTGAAAAAAACAATTACTGACTTGATCAAATACGGTGCAGTACAAAGAGGTTATCTAGGTATACAGTACTATGGTGGATCTTTAGATGATGAGGATACTCGCAAAAAATTGGGCATTAAAGGTGATGTCGATGGAGTCTATGTAAGTGGTGTACAAGATGATGGTGCAGCGAAAGCAGCCGGTATAGTAAAAGGTGATATCATCACCAAACTTGATGGTCAAAAAGTTACTGGAGCATCTGAACTTACAGCCATTATCGCGGGACACAAACCAGGTGACAAAATCCCGGTTACGATCCTACGCAATGGACAGGAAAAAACCATCAATGTTACTTTGAAAAACAATGTAGGTACGCTAGCCGCGACAACGCCTCAGACTGCGATCGACCAATTAGGTGGTGAACTATCAACCTTGGACGAAGCGTCTGCTCGTCAAAACAATATCAGAGGTGGTGTCAAAGTAACCAAAATTGGCAAAGGCTTACTTAGTAAAACGCGTATGCAGGAAGGATTTATCATCATAAGCGCCAATGATACCAACATTCTAAAAGTAGAAGACTTGAAAAAAGTATTGGCAGCTGCTAACGGTGGTACAGTTACCTTAAAAGGTTTCTATCCTAACGACAATTTCCTTCGTGGTTATATCATTAACTTAAGTGAGGGAGGTGACAATACAGACAATAGCAACAATGGAGATTCGGATGATGACAATTAGTTCAGTTAGTTTTTAGTTTAGGTTTAGTTAAGAAAAAACCATGATATTTTTATATCGTGGTT
>QFOI01000636.1 GCA_003241175.1 Pseudopedobacter saltans | reverse complement strand
GGATGGGCGGACTAAATGGATATTCCAAAAATTTTGCACAGATTGAACCTCAAGTCTCCTTGTACAAAAGTTTTAACAACAAACAATCCATTATTTTGGCTGAACGATTAGGGGGTGGTGTCACTATTGGCAAAAGTGCCTTTTATCAATCATTGTTCTTGGGTAGTGAGGGTAATCTTTTGGGATACAGACAATATCGATTTGCGGGTCAACATTCTCTCTATAACAACTTGGAGTTGAGGATTGCGCTGACAGACTTTGGCAATTACCTTTTCAAAGGACAGTTGGGTATTTTGGGTTTTTACGATATTGGTAGAGTTTGGAATGAAGATGAAAGTTCAGATAAATGGCATAATGGTGTTGGCGGCGGGATCTATCTTGCACCTGCCAAGTTAACAGTTTTCCGTTTTACTATGGGTTACACACCAGAAGGTTGGTATCCGGCATTTGGGATGGGAATGAGATTCTAAAAACGTCCAACCAAACCAATACCGTCATCAGTTGCACCCATATTCCAAGTGATGGTTGGCTTCTTTTGTAACATATCCGTAAAAGGCGCTTGATGAGATGTCATTTTCCAACGTTTCACATTTGTCCTTGCCATATACCAACTCGTCACACCTCCCAAAAACAAATCGGAAATCCAGTGGGAGTTAGACTGCATACGACTAATAAAAGTGGTAGCCGCTGTTGCATAGAAGAATGTCTGCAAATAAGGATTCTTGACCCTATTGGCTAAAACAGTAGCAGTCGTCATGGCTATCTGAATATGGCCTGAAGGAAACGAATGATAATTGGCATCTTTTGAAAAAGGTTTGAAATGCATATTGCCAACATCGGCTCCCGGTCTTGCACGACCAGCACCATTTTTAATGATAGTCTGAAGTGCCCCACTTGACAGATAGCTACTACCCAAAATCATTGCGGTTTCTTTAGCCCAATCACTTTTGAACAATAGACCAACCGTATAAAAACCACCCATGGATATAATAGCAGCATATGGCTTGCCGTAATGATAGCCAAAATCCTCAATAGATTTCATAGGGCCGTTCCTCTGCCTTTTCCAAAATTTATTTACAGGCTTGTCAGCTATGAATAAAAGAGCAGTGGCACCGGCAACCGCACCTGCTGTTATCCAATCTTTTTTCTTCCATCTTAGAGGAGACGACCATGTATATACTACTGCATCTCCAAAACGACCTATCGTATTGCCGACACCTTTTAGGTAAATACGCTCTATTGGCTGTATGGAGTCTATTGTGGATAGAGAATCTTTATTCTCGGTAAAAACTGTATCTAGGCTATTCTTAGTCTGTGAAGTTGAATCAATTTCCTGAGCATTCACCACTCCTGTCACACTTACCAATCCTACAATTAAAAATCTTTTCCAGTTCATTTTCTTATACTTTGCTCCTTACTTTTCTTGAAAGTCTTCACGGTTAGGTTTCTAAACAATCGTTATTATTAACGCATAAGCATATCAAGATGGTATAAATTATTATGTTTTTGTACATAGTAAAAATTTGACCATATCTAACATATTCATTT
>QFOI01000635.1 GCA_003241175.1 Pseudopedobacter saltans | reverse complement strand
TTTCTTGTCTTCATCCGTAAACTTGTGACCGAAAAACTCAAAGTGCAGGTTAGGTTCTTTTTTGATACCGTGTATTGCCACGATAACATTGCCGTCTTCGCCTTGCTGTAAAGACAGGCGGGCATCTGTGCGGAGGATAGAGCCACCGAGGTTAATACCTATCGGTAAAAGTTCATTGGTTTTATAACCTCGTAACAAAGGGTCGAGCAAGTTTCTTTTTTCAAGATACTCTTTGCTTAATCCGAGGTTTTTCATTGTGTCCCAATCAATCTGCTCCGGCTTGTAGCGGTATTCGCTTGCTTCCGTTGTTGTTTGTGCTGTTGCCATATTATTTTGATTTTCTTGTTTTTTATCCGGTTGGGGTTCTGCTTTTACTTCGTGTTCTTTCAGCACTTTTTCGCCCTGTGGAGTGGGCTTATCTACGTGCTTTTGCAGTTCCTCTGCTTTTTCAGCAGCAACAGGGGCAGGCACTTTGAAGAAAGTAAAGTTTGTAGGGTTCTTTAACTGGCTGAAAAAATTGGAAAAGAAGTTGGAAAAGAAATCGCCGCTTTTGTCCACACGCATAAACTGATTTTGGTTCTTCTTGGTAGGGTCAACGGTTTCCATTTTCCCGTTTTCGCCTATACTCTTTACCGCCTGGATTTTCATTTTCTCTTTATCCAGTACGAGTAAGATGTCCGAAAGCTGTTCGGGCATTTCCTGTTTATTTGTTGTTTCTTCGCTCATAGTCTGAAAATTTTAAAATTTCACGGTCGAATGTAAAGGAAGCCTTCACTGATTTGCGTTATGTGGCATTCAAAGGCAGCGTTTGTCATTTATTGGCATCCAGTTTGGGCAAGGGAGGGTTAAAACTTTCCCTGATGAACTGATGCACATCAGACAGTTTGTAATACAGTTTTCCGCTAATGGTATAATAAGGGAGCTTGCCTATGGAGCGATACCGTTGCAGGGAACGGTTACTGATTTTCAGCATTTGCAATAAATCCTGATTGTCCAGTAATTCTTCGCCGTCTATGCTGTTGCGCTTCTTTTGTAAATCGTCTATGTGATTGCCAAGAATGTCCAGCCTATCCATTATGCGTTCCATCCACGCCACAAATTCCATTTTGTCGATATTCATATGGGTACGCTTTTAATTATTACCTGATTTCAGCTTTCTGCCTTTTTCGATATAGCTTTTGCCTTTCGCCATAAGCTGCTCTACATATTCATCGGTGGTCTGCACAGCGTTAGCGTTGAGCATTTCCTTGATAGCACCAATCGTATAGTAATACTGCCCGTACATTTTTGAAAAGGCTATCTGCCCATTGGTGCGCATACGCCACAATGTTTTTTCGCTGATGTGGAGATACTGGCAGACTTCGTGATTGTTGAGCCACAAACTATCGTAGCTTGTATCTTCCAGTTTGAGGATATATTCGCTAATGGCTTTCAACCGCTCATTGAGGTGCTTCCACACTTCTTCGTCAACTGTTATAATATTCATTGCACTGCTGTTTAATGTTCACAGGGCAAAATTCAGAAGTGTGGCAGTGTTTGTCTGCCAATG
>QFOI01000634.1 GCA_003241175.1 Pseudopedobacter saltans | reverse complement strand
TCCTAATAAAATGTATACAATATAAAAGTGTAAGACCCGCAATTCATATTGCGGGTCTTACACTTTTATACTCTAAGGGAGAATTATGTCTACAGGGAAATATTAACTCCTATGGAATAATGTCTTCCTGCATAAGGGAAATAGTAATTGTAATTGCTCGGTTTAGTATTTCCATCCACCCAAAAGGAATAAGCTGCACCATTAGTGTCATACATTTTGTCAAATGCATTGTAGATGTAGCCTACAATATCAATTTGTTTAACTAAACTAGTTTTCAAAGAATAAATGACACGGAAATCCTGATTGTAATAATCCGAAATCTTTCTAGTGTTGTCTTGCGTATTATCCAAATACTGTTTGCCTACATATTTTCCAATGAAACTCAAACTAAGGTCTCTTGTAGGCTGAATGTTGATGCTAGCGGACCCAACTATATTTGGAGAAAACGATATGTCTGTATTATGATAGTCAACACTTTGCTGTTTATCTAAAGGATTGGATTGGTAAATGTCATCATAGACATCATAGTATGCCGTGAAGTCTTTTATTTTATTTTTGCTGAAAGTTATATTGGCATTTGCAGTGATCCAATCAGCAAAAGTATAAGAACCTTGTAGCTCAATCCCTGCTCTATAACTATTGGGAACGTTAATGCGAGTAAATGCGCCTACATCATTCATGATTCCGGTTAATACGAGTTGGTCTTTGTATTTCATATAATAGAAAGTGGCTCCCCAATTGTATTTTTTTTCTGTTTTAGAAATACCAAGCTCGAAGTCGTGTAAACGTTCGCTTTTGGGTTGTTGACTTGCAGATGTCTGAAAATCGTTTCTTCCTGGTTCTTTGTTTGCCATGGCATAACTGAAAAAAGCATTATATCCGTTTCTGACATAGCTGATACCGATTTTGGGATTGAAAAAATTAAAAGATCTATTGATATACAATGTAGTATCATCATCGTATCCGTTAATCTCATGTTTGACATGACGGTATTGTGCATCTGCAAAGAGATTCCAATAAGAATTGAAATTGTGCATCCATTTTAGATAAATGTTTTGATCATATTTATGGGCGGGAAGATCACCGTAATATTTGTAATCATTGGTCGTGCCTCCGTTTTGCGTCCACAGCACATATCCATAATGTTTTCCGTCGTATCTAGTCCAAGCACCACCTAAAGTCAATTCGTCTGCGTCTTTTTTATATTGCAAAGCAAATGTCTGCCCATAAAAATAGTTGTTTAGCCAACGCTGACGAATCAAATCTGTCCTGCTGATAGTGTCTCCAACTGCCGGTACATATGGAGCTAAACCATAACTGTTATATTTTGCATCAACCTTATATTCTTGATAATAACCATAACCTCTTGACAAGAATGAACCAATATTCAAATTAAGATTGGATGAAAGTTTCTGATTCCAAAACAATTGGTAGTGGTTCTGTACGTAATTGTCAGTTTGATCATTATAGTAAGTACTATCTTTTTTCATTCCGAGTTCATTAAATCTGCGGCCATATAAAGGGATGTTACCCTCATAAATGCCATTCCA
>QFOI01000633.1 GCA_003241175.1 Pseudopedobacter saltans | reverse complement strand
ATAGCCACTTGGGTAGAATTTTGTAAAATCCACGCCAGTAGCCGCAAACAGACCAAAATCTAGAGAGGTTAAGGTGTTGGAAAATCTGGAATTGCTTACGTATCTTTTATTATTGAAATTCGTTAAATATTTTGTCTCCAATGAAAGGAAAGGAAATACGCCATCAGCCTGTATTTGAAGACGTGAATTTGCATAATTGGATTTGCCTGATACATAAGAAGTATATGTCAAAGCAGGATCACTAACAAATCGATATCCTGATGGTGGTGTAACAATAATCGAAAAATCTCCAGATAGAGTAGAGTAAGAAATATCTGCGCCACTAAATGAATACGAACCGTCTGAATCAGTTGTAACTGTCTTGATAATTGAACGATTTTCATCTACGATAGATACATTCACTCCACTTGCACCCTTATCACCGGAAACGTTCCCGAAACCATACAAACTATTCAGTGTGTTACGTATATATACCTTACCAGCAATTCCCATATTATCGAACAATTGCCATTCTGATAATGATTCATTTCCACTGTTGGTAGCTGTTTCAGTTATACTTAGTTTGTAATACTTATAAGCAGTTGTATTATTGAAACTAAATAACTTAGAGGCGCCTTTCCTATCCCAAGTAAGTCCTGTCCAGCCTCCCAGTTGCGTAAATGAGGAATTGTCGTTAGAACCTGAAATCGTAATATTCTTGGGTGTTTCATTTTTCGCCGCATCCTCAGTACCATTTCCGTTTGCAGATAGCCCCATGCCATTTAATGCAATAGCATTTGTAAAAGTTGCCAATAGATAATTACTTCCATTATAAGTTGCATACCAATCCGTGGAGGGATTATTGTCTTTAAGATTCGAAAGATTATTTCCACTTCCGGATATTGTAGCATTGACCGCCTTGTTAACTAGGTTTTGCGCATTTACGGTAAAACCGATTAACAAAAGATACAGTACAATTAATGGAACCTTAAAGAAATACGAATGAAAAAATGCAAAACGAGTGTGTCGAGTTGTTGTCATAAATAAGAATTTAGAAGTTTTAATGCTCTCTAGATCGAGGGAGAATAATCAGCATGGAAATTCATTCTCTAACCTTAGAGAACTCAAAAGTATTGCTCACAGGTGTAAATTCCACATTTCACTTCACTAAACTATAGTGGGCAATAATATGCGACGATTAAATGAGTTTAAGAACTTATTAGGCATCTTGGTATCATAGAGTTTTTCCATTCGTACTTCTTTACAATACAATTCAACCCTACGTAGAAGTGTCCAAAAATACTAATAGTGCTAATTGTTCATTTTAACCATTAGCTAAATTACTAACATAGTTTATTATCATCCTTCGATATCAGAACAACAAACTGATAAAAATTTCATTATTGTGACACCTGATTATATAATCATTTCAATTAATTTTTTAAAAATAAAAATAGTATATATATATATATATATATATACCCGTTGTGCATTTAGGATAAATAAAGAAAAAGATGGTTCAAATCTCAACAAAAAGTTGTATATTTAATTGATTACCAGTCTATTAAATAAAATGA
>QFOI01000093.1 GCA_003241175.1 Pseudopedobacter saltans | reverse complement strand
TTTTGTTATGGTAGTAACACCCAGACCGGTTGTTCGGTCTATAAGGTAGGGACCATAAAGATCCGTTCCTTTTTTATGATAGTAGTCGATACTGCCGTTTACCGTATTTCCAAATAACTGGAAGTCTAGTCCAATATTTAGCATTCCAATCTTTTCCCATTTCAGGTCAGGATTGCTGAACATAGTTATTTCGGAATAATTTTCCTTTGTATAAGGAGAAACATCATAATAGGTTAGTTGCGTTACCGCAGAGAGGGAGGGGTTCATATTTCCGCTGTAACCATATGTAGTCCTCAGTTTCAATCTCGGCATCCAACTTATGCGATAAAATGATTCTTCGGAGATATTCCAGGAAACTCCCGTGGACCACAGCGGTTTCCATTTGTTGTTGGTTGAAACCCCAAAGAGATTGGATGCATCACGTCTTGCACTTGCGGAAAATGTGAACCTTTGTTTATAAACATAGGATGCATTTGCAAAGATGGATAGTATACGGTTAAGTTTGTCAGCATTGCTTATGCCAGAGGGGATAAAGGTCGTAGTTCCGGATACGATGTTAGGATATTCATTTGCAAGGTCGACGTTGGTGGAGGTAAGAATATCGTCGTCATATCCATATATCCTATACCCGTTGGACGTAGTATGTACCTGTCTTATTTCTCCTCCAGCAAGGACAGATATGTTGCTTTTGACAGAACTATGGTTGTAATTCATCTGTATCCTTGCTTGGTGGGATAGAACCTTGGATAAAGACCTGTCCAGAATTTGACCCAATGGAACTATTCTCTTTAGCGTTCCGGTGTTGTAGTCTATCTGGGAGAAACTGTTCACAAGGTTACGTACATAATAGCTATTTTCGTCATAAAGGGTCTTTGCCTCGGAGGACTGCTTTTCGTACTGGTAAAGACTCTGCAGGGAAAGATCCTTGTAAACAGTATATTTTAATGCTAAGTTCGCTACAATGTCGTCAGTGGTGTTGATTATGTGTGTGTATTGGTAGTCGACAAGCGGATAGTAATGCCAGTCCTGCAGTAGCCCGTTTCCCAGCGTATCAATGTATCCCTCCCGATAGTCTTTGTATATAGGAAGGGCATTGCCTTTATCGTCGGCAAACATGGTGTATGGCGGTATTTGTCCGTTGGTTGTCGTTATACTTCCGTAAGCGGGTCTTCCTTGTTTGTTTTCACTGTGGTTGTAATTCAGCCCAATCAATACTTCAAGTTGTCTGGACGGTTTGAAGGAATTAAGGGTTTTTATGGTTGCTCTATTGAGCATGCCGTGCAGATTGTCCACGTTTCGGTCGTAGGATCCGGACAAGGCATAGTTGTGGACATCTCCCCCTCCGTTGGCAGAAAGTGCATACTGCTGGTTGGTCCCCTTTCTGTAGAAATACCTTTCAAAATCGTCTCTTACATCATGTTTACGGTAGGCATCGATACGTGACAGCGCATCGGCATCGGTTATCTTTCCACTTCTCTGTTGGAAAAGGGTTTCATATACAGGAGAAAAGGGGCTGTGGTTGGCATTGGCGGTATCTCCGAAACGATAACCGTTGGAAAACAGCATATCTTCCACGTCAATGAAATCTGAGGACGACATATTGGGGAGAGAATAGAGGTTGGGCTTGTCTGTCACTGTAGTGTTCGCAGTTACGTCTATTTTGAATGGCTGCCCGTATTTTCCTTTTTTGGTAGTAATGACGATAACACCATTACCCGCTTTTGCACCCCAGATCGACGATGCGGCCGCGTCCTTAAGTACGGTGATGCTCTCCACGTCGTTTGGGTTGAGGTTGGAAATGTCTCCGTTGTAAGGAAAATTGTCGACGATAATAAGAGGATCCTTTGGTCCCTGTATAGTGCTAAGTCCGCGAACGGAAAGTTGTCCATTTGCGTTGATCCGGCTGTTGAGCGAAACCCCGTTAGCTATGTACTGTATGCCGTCCAGAACGTTGGTGCGTACCAGTTCATTGTATAGTTTGCCGGAGATGTAGTCAAAACTACCGGTAGCCCTTTCTTTGGGTAGTTGCTGGTATCCCGTAGACACGACATCTATGCTGTCGGATACCTTGTTTTCTTCCGCCAACCTGACAATACCGGCATTTGCGGACAAGACAGACATAGTCCCATTATAGGGAACGTAGCCCATACTGGTAACGGAAATACTGCCGTTACCGGATGTTTCCAATGCAAATTCTCCTATTTCATTCGTAAAGGCCACAACATGTCCATCCATTGACACGGTTGCGCCTTCTATCGGTCTGTCGCCGTTCGCCGAGACCACTTTTCCCGTTACCTTTTTATGTGTTTCCCTTTCCTGTTTTTTGGGTGTGATGACAATCGTCTTGCCACTTAGTTTATAGTCGAAAGGCTGTCCTTTGAACAAGTCCGGTAGTAGTGACGCTATGCTTTGTCTTTCCGCGTCAATCGCAACAGGGCGGGCATTTTGCAATACCCTGTCGTTGTACATGAAACGGTAAGGACTCTGCTTTTGTATCTCCTGAAAAACCTTTTCCATGGAAGCGTTCTTGAAATGCAGCGTTAACAGCGGTTCTTTTGTCTGTTGCCCGAAGGCATGCCAAAACGTACCGTAAAAAAGCAACAATAGTAGTAGTTTCCTAGCATGGACAGGGCAAAAAAAGTCCCTGACCACGGCTAGCCGTAGTTTTTTGATTCTCATTTTCCAGTTTTAAGAATGAACGATTAATATCTCATCGACCTGTGTTTCCTGTCGCGGTATATATGTTGAGTGTGTTCCCAGATACCTTGAAAGATGCGATCCCTGTCATTTCCATTAATGACAGTAGTTTGCTGATCGGCTCTTTGCGGGACATCTCTCCCGTAAAGGAAACTCCCTTGGGCTGGAATCCGTCCCGGTAGGCAATATCTACACCGTACCAGTTCGATATCTGTGCCATTACGTCCTGAAAATCTGTGTGCAGGAACACGAAGTTTCCGTTTTTCCAACCCGTAGCCAAAGATGTGTCTGTTGTGGTGGTTTGAGGCATCGACTTGCTGTTGAACGTGGTGCTGTGGCCAGGGTCAAGAAAGGCTTGTCCTGTCGGACTGGACACCTTGACCCTACCTTCCACAAGCGTAGTCGTTACTGCTTCATGGTAGCCTTCCACATTGAATGCCGTACCGATGGCTTCGGTAACAGTCCCCTGGCAATGGACCCTGAAAGGGTGTTTAGTATCCTTGGCCACTGCGAAAAAACCTTCCCCAGTCAGTTCCACAACCCTTTCCGGTCCGGTAAATCTGGAAGGGTAACTCAATGACGATCCTGCGTTGAGCCATACCCTGGTTCCGTCCTGTAAAACGACTGCATAGGTTCCCTTCTCGGGGACCTGTAACCGATGTGTACTAATGGGTTTGCTATTGCCTGTTGCGTAAACGAGCCATCCGTTTTGGGTGCTGGCAACCTCGTCTATACGTTCGTTCCTGTTGGATGTAATGTCGAACTTTTTGTCTGAGACAAACAGGACTGCATGGGCAAATCCCGGCTCGATTTCGTCTCCGTAAGCGCTCTTCCCAAGTGGGGGCGTCTTTTTGACAAACAAAAAAGAAAGTCCTGTTAGGAGCAGCAGTAATAGTAGGGCTGCGGCTATGTAAAGCCTTTTGTTCCTGTTTCTTCGCTCTTTTCTATCCTCTTCCTTGACACGCAAAACCACGGATTCCCAGGCCTCGTCCTCATTCGTCCTGTCAAAGAACTCGAAGGATTTTTTCTGCCATTTGGGGTCGTTTATATCCTCGAAGAACGCCCTGTTTTTTGGGTCTTCCTCTAGCCATGCATCCAGTTCCTCGGACTCTTCCGTGGTGAGGTTGCCCCTCATGAACTTTGCCACGAGGTTCGCCATCCGATATGATCTGTCCCTGTTGTCCTCCTGCATGTGGTTGCTTTGTTGTTGTTAGACCTTTCTTTACCAAAATTACCGCCTTTGCATGATAAGACAGGTAAGCAGTTTCTGCGGACTACAAATTCCTAAAAAAAAATGAAACGGCATAATGGAAGCCATATTTCCAAGTGGAAAATGACCTTTCGGAGTATGGAAAGCCCTCTTTGTTTCTGTGTCTTGACCGTACTGACGTGTAGTTGCATCAGATCAGCTATTTCCTTGTTGGACAGACCTTCGACAAAGCTCATGCGTATGACCTCCCTGCACTGCGGTGGCAGTTCCTTTACCTTGCCCCAAAGCGACCTTGCCGTTTCCGCCTCCACCAAAAGCAGTTCCTGTGTCTTTTCGGAGCGGATATTTACATGCAGCACAGAAAAGCCTTCTTTGGAGCGTTGGTAGGTGTCGCGTTTCTCCATAGCATTGAGGGATGCATTGTACACAGCCCTGTATAGCCAGGCCTTAGGGTTATTGACCTCTTGGTCTTTTGCGTACTGCCAGTACCGGACAAAAGTTTCCTGCACGATGTCCTCGGACAGTTCCCTGTCATGGGTCACCGTATAGGCATGGTAACAAAGCGATGTATAGTAGGTTCGGAATAACACTTCCATGGCTGTTGTTTTGATAATGGATGTTATGGATTGCCCTTGTCTTTCGTTATCACCAATGCATCGATTACTCTTTCTTCCTCGACCAGAGACAGTCCGTATTTGCTAAGGTCACGGCGTATGTCCACCAACTCGTTGCTCCCGGAAAGGATGATGTCCACTTTGTCTTTCGTACC
The DNA here is from genome assembly GCA_003241175.1 of Pseudopedobacter saltans. GTDB lineage: Bacteria > Bacteroidota > Bacteroidia > Chitinophagales > Chitinophagaceae > Rhizosphaericola. The sequence goes on along the minus strand of QFOI01000093.1, from coordinate 5,834 downwards.
AGTGTCGTCCACCACAGGAATGGTCACGGTAGGTAACTCATTGAGTCTGTCCGTCAGCATCTGCAAAGGATAACCCCGCATGTAGGTTTCCATTCCGTCGAACCAAAGGCGGGAAATCCTGTCTTTGCCAGAACTTGCGTATAGTTTGGCGTTTGGCTTGGCTTTCAGTACCAGACAGCGTGCCCTGTATTTCGTGATTGAAGTTTTGAATCCTGTCAATCTGTTGAGCTCCGTTATGGCATATCTATTAAGCGAATTTTCTTGCTCTGACGGAACTACAATATCAAAACAATATAATTCTTTAAGCTTGCCAGCTTCGGAGTCAGGCATGGAAACAAAGATTTGTCTTGAACCGAGTTTTTGTCCTTTACTTAGAAAAATCGGATAGGCCAGTAACCGGTACATATCCAACAGACTATGGTTGGTCAATACTTTTCCGATGGCTCTGCGGCCTATTTTTCTTGTCATGTTGACCATGCTTGGACCCGGGTCGTGAGCCTTATACAGAATTGAGTAACCCAATAGGGAATCGGAATAGGCAAAATCTGTAGCTAGATGTAGCGGTCTTCTTACGTCCACATCTTTTTTTGTCCGTACCTGTAGGGTTTCCCCTTGGACCATGTGCAGTATGTTGCTTTCTGTAAGGTCATTTCCTGATGTAATCGCACCTATGGTTCCATTTTGTTTTATCCAAACCACGTGGGGTACTGTCCTATGGGGGAAATAGGCTGTCAAGAGACTGTCTCCCGTTGTGGATGGTAACTTGTAGGGCTTCCCGTCAATGCCTTTTTTGGTGTAAAAGAACTGCCTTATCTTCTCGTAAGGTTCATAACCTATACCGAATATGGCGATCTTGTCGTGATACTTTACCTCCATGGAATCCATGAACGAAAAATGTTCTATACAGCTCGTGCACCATGTTGCCCAAAAATCCAGAATCAACAATTTGTCTTTAAAGTCCGAAATTTTAACAGTAGCATCCCGATAATTCACGACATTGTGTAGTAATAAATCAGGTACCGTATCTCCAATTTGTAAAGGTCTCATTTCTTGCGCCTCTGTCGAAAGAATGGACAAAAGCGTCCCGATTACGCATAATAGCGTTTTTAATTTCATTCTTTAGCTTTTTGATTGTAAAAAAATAAAGGCGGTTATTTTGATACAAGAAAGGCTAGATAAGTGAATGTCTAAACTATAAGTTTTATGAAGTTTTACTGTCTTAGTTAGGCGTATAACAACAAGCAAAGTTTTTCTAAATTCTTGCAATAGTATATTCCTAATACTTCTAGAATATGCTTATTATTCCTAATTTATTCGATTTTATCATAACTTGCAATTATAATGGTAGATTATGGGAATTACAATACTTCAATCTTTACGAGAAAGCAAAAACTGGACACAGGAATACGTTGCGGAAGTGCTTGATATTACACAATCCGCTTATGCAAGATTAGAGGCGGGTAAAACAAAATTGACTATAGATAGAGCAAAAGAATTAGCAAACGTATTTGCCGTGCCGCCTGAAGCTTTTTTTGCAACATCGAGTGATGTCATAAATTACAATACAGGAAATGGTAGTTTTGGTGGCCCTATTTATGGTTACAACAATTATGTTGACTCTGATACAAAATCCTTGTATGAGCGTATATTGCAAGATAAAAACAATCATATTTCCACATTATCTAAGGAGATTATGGAACTTAGAAAGGAAAAGGAACAATTAATTCACTTAATAGAAAAAATAGCAGAAAAATGAGTTTAGCATATGGTCCAAACTTTGTATTGATCACAGCTAGAGAATGCTGTGAATTAAAGGCAGAGGATATTGCGGAAAAATTGGAAATTTCCGTGTCTGAGTATGAGGAGATGGAAAGTGGTGCCAAACAAATTACAAGTGATTTAGCACAAAAACTTGGTCAGATATTTAATATAACTCCTGAACTTTTTATGTACAGGATGGCGGAGACTATCAATTATAATACGGGTCAGGGAAGTCATAGTGGTCCTATTTATACTTATAACAATCATTCAATATGGGGCGTAGACAAAACTCAGATTGAAAATTTAATTAAAGAAAAAAGAGGCGATTCTTCCGACAAGTCAACATTATAAAAGCAAGTCAGAGATGGTCTTTGAAATTTCACTAAAGAGAATGTGCTTTATAACACAATCAATATTTTGAAATTTTTTTAAAATAAGATCATCATAAATTTGAAGAAGTTAACAGGAAAAGTGATCAGATTATTTCAATTTATCGTAATTTAGGGAGTAAAAGAGGTAATAAATATGGATGCAATACTTGAAAATACACATCTCAATGAACAGCAGGTACACATGCTACGGCTGTTAAAAAAGCCATTGTCGGAAAAAGCGTTCAAGGAATTAAGAAGACTGACCGTTAAATTGTTGGGAAGTGAACTAGATTCTACGATTGACAGTTGGGAAAAAGAAAAAAGCATTACAGAGGGATATTACGAAGACTTGAGTAAGAACCATTTTCGTGCCTCAAAGAAGAAAAATAGTTAATGAGAATTGTGCTTGATTCCAATGTGCTGTTGGTCTCTATTGGCATAAGAAGTAGATTTCGACCAATTTGGCAAGCTTTTATTACTGGAAAGTATGAACTGGCAGTATCCGAAGATATTTTACATGAGTATGAAGAAATCCTCCAAGAACATTCGGCAAATGGTGTGGCAGAGTTGGTAATGGATATATTTGCAGAATCTCCTGATATAGTTTACCAACATGTGTATTATAATTGGGATGCCATTAAAAAAGATCGGGACGACAATAAGTTTTTCGATGTTGCGATAGCTGCTAGTGTCGATTTTCTGGTAACAAACGACGCCCATTTCAAAGAAGCTGCTAAGTTGAAATTCCCCAAGGTAAATATAGTTTCTGCGGATGCTTTTTTGGAGATTCTGGAATGAGTCCTATTCGCGAGATTAATAACTAGACAATATTTTAAAGTAGACTACAAATGATACTACTTGCGATTTTAATTCCAGCATTATCTTTTATCCTTAGAGGAAAGATAATTCAAGGGATTGTATGCATCATTCTTCAAATCACGCTTATTGGTTGGCTTCCTGCTGCGATATGGGCTGTTGTTTCATTGAGTAATTCACGAGCAGAGAAGAGAACAGACCGCATTATTAAGGCTATGAAAAAGTAGAGCTATTCTATCAGAAAGTTATAAAGTTTTCAATCTGTTTTATTTTGTTAGAGCCTCCAAATTATGGGAAAAATTCCATTCATCGTTTTTACTTTGTACTATCCAGAACTTTTTGGAAAACAGCAATGGACTCCAGGCGAAGACTCTGGAGTTCCTTTACAAGTTCCAGCTGATTGTGAATTCCCGCTTCCTGAGCTTCGTGGAGCGTGTCTTTTACCAGTTGTCCCAACCTTGCCTTGAATTGCAGGATGTGGTCGATTTGCGGATTTTCCTGAAAAGCGGAAATGGTGCCGTTGCTGAGTTCCTGTACTTTTTGCTTGAAGGATGTCAGTAGATACTCTGCTATGATGGTCGTTTTTTCCATGATGAAGAGCTGGCAAACTTAAGGTGTTTTTCATTGCCAATAAGTTAAAACACAAAAAATACCTCTTGAGAAAGTTCGATTTTCAGATGGTTAACCGGATTTGTTTTGTTCCCTGCTGATTCTTTCGTTTTCGGATTTTATGATCTGGTCCACATCGTTCTTTATCTGGATGAAATTGGCTTGGATTTCCTTTTCTGCGATAGTTCGTACTCTCGGGATCTCTTTGTACCGCCGTTCTTTTTTTCGGATCTGATCATGGTTGTTGATAATCTCGGAGTGAAAGGTCTTTAGCCGAATCCTTTCTTCCGGATTATCCGCCACAATACCGACAAATTCACCGGAGCTAAGCGTGGCAATCGTTGAAGCAGGAATCGCACTGTCTAATTGAGTAGATTTACTGACTGAGGTATCATTTCGATTAATAGAGATGCTTTCCCTTTCCTGCACGATCTTACCGAAACGTTCACTGAGTTGTTTGGCTGTATCCCCCGTTACCTGTCCGCTGATGAGGTTGCCGCAGATGTTGACGATGACCTCCGCCAGTTCCTTGCCATAGTCTTTCACTAACTGTGAGAAATCTTGCACACAAAGGACTGTACTCACTTTATAACTCCTGGCCACGGCGATGAACTGTTCGATGCCGTTGAGGAATATGGAAGGCAGCTCGTCGACTATGATGGAGGATTTGTTGCGGCCTTTTTGTAGTATAACCCTTAGCAGCCGAAACACAAACAGTGAGATTACCGCTCCGTAGGTTTGCGACTTCTCTGGGTTGTTGGCCATGCAGACGATCTTGGGTGCCTCTGGGTTGTTGATATCCAGGGTGAAATCGTTACCACTCAACACATAGTAGATATTGGGGGAAGACAATTTGGCTGTGGCAATCTTGGCGGATGCCGTCTGTCCTTCCAGTTGTTCCATGGCCTTATTTTTATAGGCTGAAATAAAGGGATTGACAAGGACTTCAATCTCCGGTTCAGCGTTTAGCACGGGAAACAGGTCGCCGTAGTCCTGCTGCATCATCTCTATGGCATGTGGGAGGGTACAGTACCTGCCTCCTTCGTATTTTCTCAGGAACCAGATGACGGAGGTAAGAAAGTTGATGGGCGACTCCACAAAGAACTCCCCCTGCTTCTTGATCCAGTCCTTGTTCAATCCCAGCAGGATCGTCCTTGCCGCTTCCGTCGCATCTGTAATATCACGCATGGACTCTGGTTCTAATGGGTTGCATCGGTACATAGGTGTGTCGAAGTTGATGACGTAGAAGGACGGTGGTACTTTGTATCGCTTATGATTTTTCAGTAAAACGTTGTAGGCGATCTTACTCAAGTCATCATACTTGAAATCGTAAAGAAACATCGAAAATCCTTTGCGTATCTGTTGCTCGATGACGTTACGAACCACGAAATAAGTCTTGCCTGCACCGGGTGTGCCTGCCACGAGGACAGCCCTGAAAGGGTTGATAATATTGATCCAGCTTCTTCTTTGTTCGCCGTTCAGTTGGTATTGTGCAGGAAGATTGAAGGAAAACTCGTTTTCCAGCAAGCGTTCTTCCTGTGGAAAAGTTTCGTTGTCTTTGTTGAAGATGTCCTTCCGCATTTTTAGTTTTAATATTCTGGATAAATAAGTGCCACCCGTAACCATCAGAAGATAACCCAAGGCAGTCATGCCCATATAGTACAGTGATATTTGAAGTATGTCTGCATGAACGTATAATAAAATGTTGGAGAGAAAATACAACAGTAAACCTGTAATGCAATACGCCAATGCGTTTTTGATACCAATTTTTTCATCCTTCTTTCCCCGTATGCCAAATAGGTAAACGACCAGCATGAGTAATGAAGAAAGCTTGGCGTACATTACTGAACTAAACACAGGAAGTTTCAAAAAATTATGGACAATGTTGTCCAAGACAGGTGCTGTCCATCCCCAATGGGCGAATGCGCCATGGCACATCCCATAAAAATGGATGATCAATATAGCAATGCTGATCAATCTGGTAAAGTCCAGCATTGCCCTCAATCCCTGTTCGTTTTCTCCGGTCATATCTGAGTAATAAGTTTTGAGTAATAAGTTGTAAGCAAAAAGTAAAAGGCCCGGCATTCAACGTTAAACTTTGAGCTTTAAGCATTTTCCTACCAGTTGACCTTTCTTTTCCGCTTCTTTTCGTCTGCTGTCGTGTGTCCAAAATAAGTGGCAGAGCGTTCCACAAAAAGATTTTGGATGTATAGTTGAATCTGAGCCGCACCGTTTTGAACGATGTGTTCGTTGATGTGCTTGACAAGGTTTTTCGTC
>QFOI01000092.1 GCA_003241175.1 Pseudopedobacter saltans | reverse complement strand
AATAATTATAATTTAGCCTTTGTATTAAGGACTCATTATGCCGGACATCAAAAACCGTTTTCTATCTCTTGACGTATTTAGAGGATTGATCATTTGCTTTACCATTATCGTCAACATGCCTGGCAATCCTGAAACAACGGTCCCTGCATTAACATTTGCCCGTTGGAACGGATTTACACCAGCTGACATCATCTACCCTGCATTTCTTTTCTGCACAGGTTTGGGATTGTTTTTTTCTTTTCAAGACTGGCGGGAAGAAGGCAAGGTTGGAAAGATTTATTTTACGTTATTTAGACGTTCTATACTCCTTTTCATTATTGGTATTTTGGTGAACTGGTTTCCCTTCATGCAAACCAATTTGGATACGGGGAAATGGGAGTTTATTCCATTCAGCCAAGTCAGGATCTGGGGCATTTTGCAAAGAATTGCGCTAGGTTACCTTCTCGTTGGATTGATGATTCAGGTCTTAAAGTTGAGAGCAACACTAGCGATTACACTTGTCTGTCTGGTTTTGTATTGGCCAGTCCTATACTATGGCGGGAGGTCTCCCAATCCATATGCTATCCGTACCAATCTTGTATTGATCATTGACAAATGGATGATCGGCACTGACCATCTTGACCAAAGTCCCTTAGTTCCTTTTGAAGAGTTTGGGTTCTTAAGCACATTTCCGGCACTTGCCAATATTGTTGCAGGCTATCTTACCGCCAGATTTATTTTACGGACCAAAATAACCTATGAAACATTGACTCATTTACTGTTGACAGGTTTTTTGCTCATGGTTTTGGCTTATATCTGGAACAATGTATTGCCGGTCAATCGGAAAATTTGGACCAGTAGTTTTGCGGTGATGTCCATCGGGCTTTCCTTGAATACCCTTGCATTCATCATTTTCATTGTTGATAAAGCCAAATACGCCAAAGAAGCAGAATTTTTGCGTGTATTTGGAAGAAACCCTTTGGTAGCTTTTGTATTGTCCATGACAATGACAATCCCGCTTCAACTCGTTGAGGTTCAGCCTGGACTATCGATTACCGACTGGCTTTACATAAACGTGTTCAGTTATGCGACAGCCTATATTGGATCATTTTTACAGGCATTGTTTTTCATGCTTATTATTTGGTTGATATGTCGTGTGCTGGATAGAAAGGGTGATTATATTACTGTGTGATTTTTTTAAATAAATAAACGATGAATAGCTTTCCTGAAAACTTCGAATATCTAAAAGATATGTACGAAGACGATTATTTTCCTGATTTTCTAGTTGATAAAATAAAAAACGAAATCGTCACTGTTGTTAAATTCCTGGAGCAAGGAGGTCAATCGCCAGAAGACATTCAGGAAAAGTTGGATTCTATGACAATTAACATCAATAATCTTGAAGACGAATTTGAAGAAAATGATAGTGAAATTGAAACAGTCGCCAGAGATTCAATAGGAGTAACCGTAGAAGAAGTATTGAAATATTTCAAAGTCGACATTGATATTGAAACTGCCATCAGAGAAAGAGAATGGTAAAAATAACAAAGGCGACTAATGTATAGTCGCCTTTGTCTTTATTTTCGGTGGTTTTAACCCAATAATTTCTCGACCGCTTTATGCGCATCCTCAAAATGAAAACCCGCCAGAACCTTATACATCGCCGTTTCGATCTTGTCGTTACATAAGTTCCCAATACTTCCTTCGTGTGTGTGGTTGACTTTGGTTGAATCATGATGGAATGTTCCCGCCTCGATATCTCTTCCCACTTGTTTGTAAGCGTCACGGAACGGAAGGCCTTCCAATACAAGTTTGTTCACCTCTTCTACACTAAACAGGTATTTATATTTTTCGTCTTCCAATATGTTGTCGCGAATTTCCATATTATTCAACATTAACTCTGTCATGTCAATACAGCTACGCATCATTGTCAATGCCGGGAAGAGATGTTCTTTAAGCAACTGAAGATCACGATTATAGCCCAAAGGAAGATTGGTTGTCATCATCATGATCTCGTTTGGCAAGGATTTTATCCTATTGCATTGCGCCCGTACTAGTTCGAATACATCTGGATTTTTTTTGTGTGGCATAATGCTACTACCGGTTGTCAACTCTGCCGGGAAATGAATGAAATCATAATTCTGATTACAGAACATACAGCAGTCCATTGCAAAACGAGCCAAAGTATCCGCCACATTTGCCAAAGCCATTGCCGTTACTCTTTCCGCTTTTCCACGCCCCATCTGTGCATAGATGACGTTGTAGTTGAGATCTGAAAATCCCAACAATTCAGTTGTCAGCGTGCGGTTAATCGGAAAACTAGAACCATAGCCAGCTGCAGAACCCAATGGGTTTTTATTGACTATATTATATGCCGCTTTCAACTGGATGGTATCATCCACCAAACTCTCGGCATAAGCCCCCAACCATAAGCCAAAAGAAGAGGGCATCGCAATCTGTAGATGCGTATAACCCGGCATCAAAATACCTTTCCATTGGTTACTCTTCTCTATGAACAATTTGAATAAGGTCAAAACTGACTGTACCGTTTTTTCTATTTCGCTACGCAAAAAAAGTTTGATATCTACCAATACTTGATCATTACGGCTACGTGCCGAATGGATTTTTTTCCCAGCATCGCCTAGTTTTTGCGTTAGCAAAAATTCAATCTGTGAATGCACGTCTTCCACATCATCTGCTATGGCAAACTGTCCATTTTGGGTTAAGGGATAGATATTTTTTAATTCGGCAAGAAGTTCATCCCTTTCGGTTTCAGTAAGAAGCCCAACAGATGCCAACATGGTTGCATGAGCCATATTGCCCAATACATCATATGGAGCCAACATCAAATCAAACTCACGGTCACGCCCTACCGTAAAGGTTTCCACATCCTTAAGAGAATCTGTATCTTTTTGCCAAAGTTTCATCTTGTACCTTTTGTAAATTTGTTTGCAAAGAAACTGAAAAAACATCGTTTGTCATTCTCAATTGCCATATTTCAGAAAGCTCTTTGTAGTGTATTGGATATTTGTGTGATTCAAAGTAAAATTTTATACCTTTATACTATGCGAATAGCAACATATCAGAAAGAGGATAGATGCTGCCATTAATCTACCATTGACATTCCGCACCAAAGTTCATACACTGATAAACGGATTGATGTGCAACTCTAGTTTTACATTACCAACAAGGCATTGGATTGCCTACAAAACAAGGTGTTATGAACAGAAAATGCATTATCGTAATGGGCGTTTCGTCCAGTGGAAAATCAACTATTGGGAGCGCTCTTGCTGAACATTTCAATTATGTCTTCATTGATGGCGACCATCTTCAACCAAAATCCAATATTGAGAAAATTAAACAAAAGATACCGCTCACCGATGAGGATCGAGCCCAATGGATGTCCAAGATCTGCACGATTGTCATGGAGCAGAATGCCAAAGGGGAAGATTGTGTCGTAGCCTGTGGGGCGATCAAAAGGAAGTATCGCAGCATATTGCGCGGTTGTATTGACAATGCAAAATTTATATACTTGAAAGCCAATGTCGAAATGTTGATCGAAAGAAACCAAAACCGTAAAAACCATTGGATGTCTACGGAACTTTTGGAAAAACAATTTGCAGCATTAGAAGAACCTGACAACAGCGAAAAAGATATATTGACAGTTCCTATCAACCAGGATATTGCCGAAACAGTTGCAAATGCCACAAAAGCATTGAAACAGCATATAATACTATCATGAATAAGGCCACTTGCATTATCGTAATGGGCGTTTCCGGATCTGGGAAAACCACTATTGGCAAATACATTGCTCAAAAGATCAATGCCGTTTTCCAAGATGGGGATAATCTGCATCCCAAAAACAATATTGAAAAAATGTCCAACGGTATACCTTTGGATGACAAGGATCGTGAACCCTGGTTGGAAAAAATAGGTAAGGTTGCTATGAATCACTTAAATAATTCCCAAACCATCATTATTGCTTGCTCCGCACTTAAAAGGATATACAGAGATCAGTTAAGACGAGAAATACATCCCATAAAGTTTCTATATCTTGAGGGAACCTATGGGCAGATTTTAAAACAAATTTCGGAAAGGAAAAAACATTTCATGCCTGCATCTTTGCTGAAAACCCAATTCGATATATTAGAAAAACCTTCCACAGGAGAACACGACGTTACCACAATTACAATAGGCAATGGAGAAAAAGAAAGAATAGACCAAAAAATAAAAAGCCCCAGTTTCTTTTAGACTGGGGCTTTTTGAGTCTATGGATATCAAATTCTATCTTAATAAAAAGGACATCGTTAATGATGGATTCTCCACACTTGTGAATTGCCCATAAGTGGTACCATTACTACCTGTATAGTAATCCAGTGTAAGCGTATTGTTTTTTATAAAGGCATCCAACTGTGTAAGAATTCCTGAAGTATATCCTCCAGAAGCTCCAATATATTGTTTAAACACGAATTGCTTATCTGTTCTTGTATAACTATAAACAATCCTAGTTGTATAAGATGTTGGACCTGTACCAATCCCCTGCAGTGTCACCTGATTAAGCGTTCCACTCCAGACTAGATTAATAGTTCCAGAAGTGAAGGTAACTCCATTTACAAGGCTTGGGACAGTCACATTATCATAATAATAGTTTAGAATGGATTGGCCCGCAGCCGAGGTACCTGGATAAGTAGATTTGTACTCTCCAAACATTGAAGTGTATCTATTTCCCATTAATGTGTACAATGGAAGCTTGGGGTTAGCTATATTCTGTATGACATACTCCTTACCAGTTGATGTGTATATAGCCAATGTTTTTGAATCTTTCCAAGCAATTCTAGTAAATCGCATTCCTTTCACATTAAGACCACTATCTAGTATTGGTATTTGATCTGCTAGGTAGGCATATTTCGCGACACTAGAAGACATGATTTCATCACTGCTATTTAATACATACATTGTTATCCTCTTGCCAGCAGTCACTGAATTAGTGGAGTTCAATTCAAAAGCTAGCCTAGAGCCATCCTCTGTGACAATTAAAGCATTTACCATAGCTTTATTAAACGAATCTATCGCCGCTGGGAATTTTCCGGAATTGTACTGAGCCTCTTGAGCAGCTGTCGCTTTTACGAATATCAATGGTTTCGCATATCTTTTTCCGAAAAAAAACAGACTATCTCCGTTACCACTTCGATGGTCATAAATATAATCAACATCCCCTCCCAGTCCATTGACCGGATTGACTTCTGGATTGTTAATTTCAGTAATGTAATTGTATGTGTCAAAACTCAGTGCTGCTCCCAAATCAACTTTTAACCTTGAAGTTGATGTTTTCGGAGTACTTGCAAAAGCTGTAGAATAATCAGAAAACATAGTAACTTTCATAGAATCACCAAACTTCATAAAATATCCAAAGCCGCCAGCATAAAAAGTTGGAGTATATGCCACCCACCCATTTGGAGCACCCATAAATGCAGACCTGAGATAATCGATTGTATCTGACATTCTCTCTTGAGGCGATTGATCAAATACTCTGCTCGCCTCCTTAGTACAGCTCCCCAAAGATAACATTGCCGCAATGACAATTAATATTCCAAATATCTTCTTCATATATAAAAATTATTGAGTTAGTGTTCCATAAAAATAGTTTGTAGGGTCGTTAGCCACATAGAATCCAGCGGTTTTGGTGTACATGCTACCAGGCATATTGGCCTGTAACCAAGCCCCAACAAACGAATTATTAACTAGGTAGGCTATGATAGTGTTAGTTAATTTTGTCCCTAAAATAGAATTGTTAGTATAGTTTGTTCCTACTTTGTTAGCAACTTTGGCGAACTGTACTCCACCTGTGGCTTCATTGATCTTCATTGAAAAATCGTTATCGACAACAAAAGAAGTGCCTGTTGCAGTTGTACTATTAATTCGGAGAGTTAAGGAATCCTTTTTGGTAAATAAGAATTGTAAACTTGTCAAAGTTCTAGAAGCCACTGCCATTGAGTCTCTCAAACGTCCATATTGAGTTGCAAATAAAGACGATTGTCCATACTGGGTATACATGGTATTGGATAAGTTTACGGTTAGTCCGGTGTAAAGAGTACCCTGATTTAACCAATACGGGAATGATACGGATACATCTTTTAATGTATCACTCAAATAAATTTGCACGGCTTTTTGTAGATCTCGCAAATTGACGCCCATGGTTCCATAATAGTCAACTAAACTTGTCTCTTTCCTACGCAAAGCTGTAGCTCCGGATGTGGATGTTTTTACCCAATTGTCAAACCATGACGGCCCGAATACCAATAAGGCTTTAGCCATTTCAGAAAAATCCTCCTCAGCTCTACTACTAGCATATGGCGTAACAAAGCCAGTGTTGCGAGCCTGGTCCGGAGTTACGTTGGTGTATGTTGCATTATAGGATCCGGCTGATATCGTTTCGAAATCTAATGGGCGTGGATATGTTTGGTTCAAAATATGCACAAACTCATGATGGATGACACCTATCCTATCTTTAGCAAAACTTACACTTGGTGTATAGCTGTTGAGTTGATACATGTTAATCCTAGCCCCAGCAGAAGCATCGCCCAAAAGAGCAGAATTAGCAGATTGATAATTTAGTGAGCCCCACAGGACAATTTCCTTGGGAGCATATTTCTTAATAAATGTACTACCAGCAACTTTTTCATAAGGCAATAGAAACCCTGTATAGATATTAGCCATAAATGGCTTTACAAACTGAGGATCAACAGGTGAAACATTCCTATCATTTTCGTGCATGTATTGGTTATAACGATAAGATACACTAATGTTATAAGGATCTAAAAAAGTTGTCTTCAGCCATGCATCCAATTCTGAATTGACAGCGGTTAAGTCTGGATTTAGCGTATATATATCAACAGGAGTAAAGTCATCTTTTTTACAAGAAAAAAAAGATAGAATCATCAAGCAAAATACTGTTGATCTCGTTTTTTTACTAAACATAGTTGTAATTATTAATGTTGTTAAGATCTTATCTTGGATTTGGTTCCAACCCAGCGGTCAAAGTAGAAACTGGCAACTGAAACTGCCTTCTAGGATCGTCTGGCCCTAATGTGATCGTAGATTCATTACCATCTGCATCAAATAGATTTTTGTTAACAGTCATACCAGTTCTGACTATATCCATCCATCGAATGCCTTCAGACATAAACTCAGTTTTTTTGGCAGTAAGAATCGCTGTCAATACTCCCTCTTGCGGATCAGAAATACCAAAGAAAGCCTTAATCTTGTCTAGAGTAACAGCATCTGTAGCTGCGGAGTAAGGTGATAATCTTACACTATAAAAAGTATTGAGATCGTTAAGTGCAAGGTCATACTGTCCAAGATGAGCGTAGGCTTCAGCGCGGTTTAGCAAAGCTTCATCTACAGTAAATAAAACGCTTTGCAAACCAGCGTTACTTCCAATCTGAAGCCATTTATAAGTACAAAAATTTCCAGGTGTATATTGTGATATATAGTTACGAACTCTTTTTCCTGTCACATTAACTTCATATAAACCACTCAACCTTGGACCAAATCCGAACCTAGGTTGTAAATATATACTATAATAGCTAGACTGCGTATTCGCAACTAGTAGATTGCAATTGCGCGCTTGATTCGCAAAATCTAGTGGAAGTGCAATAGATACTAATAGTAACCATGTACTATTTATTGGGCGCAGGTAACTTGTAAAGTTAGTTGTAGGAACGATCTGTCCTACATTGTCGATCACCTTTTGCCATTCACCTTTGAATAAATAAAATCTCGCCGCAAATGCATGGGCAGAGGATGGTGTGAAATGGAATTTTGGGTGATCACTTGAATTAGCATTTAGCAATTTCATTCCAGCCTCCAAGTCCTGCTCTATACTATCATAGTCCGCCTGTACCGTTCCTCTCGAATATTTTGGCATTAACGTCTTTTCTGGCTTGGTTAAGTATGGTATGCCTGGCGAACTATTATCACCGCCATTGACATAGCGCTTTGCAAAAAACATTGTTAGCATGTGATGAGCGTATGCTCTAGCTACCAATGCCTCTCCCTTGTAAGGTAAAACATCAGGTCCGAAATCGGATTGATCTATTGCTTCCAAAGCATGGTTGGCAACAGCAATAGCTTCGTAACAACCATTCCAATAATTGTCTGAAGAATTCAACCCTCCATCAGGATAATCCTCCCATGCATAATACATAGAAAGAAGCATATTAGAAGAACCTACACTGAGTCCTTTATCCTCAGAATTATCAGAAGCAGCTTCAGTAAACGCGTAATAATTATAAACTGGATAAGCCGATGCTACCAACTGTCCTACTTTTTGTACCGTATTAATATCCATCCTGTTGTCAGGATTAACATCAAGGTATTTATTGCAGGAGGCCATAAACACGCTCGCTGCTATTGTAATCACTAGTAATTTATTCTTTTTCATATCTGGTAGAATTAAAATCCAAGTTTTAAGGTAAACGTAAAATATCTTGCCTGAGGAATAGCGACTCCACCAGAGTTGAAAAACTCAGGATCCTGTCCGCCTAGTCTGCGGTCAGCCTTTATCGTTAATATATTATTGGTTGTAACTCCTAAACTGGAACTTCTGATTCCCATCTTTTTACAAACATCGCTAGGAATCGCATAAGAAAGATTTGCAAATGCAAGTTTTATGTAATCACCACTAACAGTTCTTTCTGTTGAATTATTGTAAGTATTGTATGGATATCCTGATGATATATTGACCCCATTCAGATTGGTCACCCTTTGATTACCAATTAATGCATCTAACAGAGAAGGAACGGTCGTCCTTGTCTCATCACCTGGCATTATCCATCTGTCCAATGCACTTTTTGTCATGGCAGTCATATCCGAATACTGATTCGCAATATTAGGAGATAATCTCACAGCATTACCACTCGAAAACTTGATTAAACCTGATAAAGAAAAACCTTTATAAGTAAAATTATTGTACCAACCACCTGTTGTGACAGGGTCTATAGGTCCTTCATATCTAAGAAATGAAAGGTCCTGTAATTGCTGATTGATATATGCTGTAGGCAAAGGAGAGTCCGGTCCATAGAATGTCGGAAATCCATAATTATGATCTAATGTAGCGAAAGGAACAGAATACAAACTACGAACAGGACCTCCCAACACCGCTGCTCCATTTCCAGTAATGGCATTGACTACCCTAGGATTTACTTGCAGATTGGTAATTTTATTCGTGTTTCTAGCAATGTTAAATCGAGTAGTCCAACCCCAAGTCTTTTTAGTTATGACTTTGGCTTCCAGAGTAAACTCGAATCCCTTACCTTTCATGTCAGCATAGTTTCCAATTTTGACCGACTGTCCACCAATACCAGCGTTTGGAATACTTCCAATCAAGTCGAACTGTTGACGACTGTAATAGTCCATCATTAGGGTTATCCTGTTATTAAAAAATCCCAGATTAGCACCAAGATCAAGCTCATGTTGTTTTTCCCAAGTAAGTTCAGAGTTTTCCAAATTTCGTAGGTCAATTACTGTCTCACGATCAGTAAGAACCCTTCTGTCACTGATGGCACTATAAAATGTGGCTGCTGTGTTTGTAGCACTCCCTGTGTTTGCTACCAGACCGTATGAAGCCCTAAGCGTTGCACTAGTTATTACATCATTTTTTTTCCAAAATGCTTCTTCATCAATATTCCAGCTACCCGCCACATTCCAAGTAGGTAACCATCTCGCCGTCCTACTTTTCCCCATGGTGTTAGACCCGTCATATCGATATGACCCAGTTACATTATATTTATTTTTATAAGAGTAGGTTAATTGCCCTAGATAAGCCAAATATCTTTCTTTTGTTGGCTGCATGGAGAAATAGGATCCACCACTCTCAGCCAACTGCTTGAAATAAAGATAGTAAGGTGTGGACAAGCCCCCATTGTCATATTGATATCCCACACCATCAAATGACTGATTCACACGGTCAGTACTTCTTAGTTCCATGGAACCAAAAATTGTTATAATATGATCTTGAGCAAATGTCTGGTTGTAATTCATGGATCCCCTCAAGTAGTATTGCTTCATGGTGTTAGACTGGGAAAAATAAAAACCACCTTCAGGTAGAACAGTTTGTGGATATTGCAATATGTTGTTTGGATCTTGATATAGAAGAGGATTATTGCCAATAGTAGTAAGATCATTCATAGCCCTGTACGCTTTAACCATATTGGCATTTTCTGTCACAGAGGTCTGTGTTTCAGACTTTTGATATCGGTAAGCTCCGACAACACTTAGGTTCAAAGATGGTATGACATCATAACTTGCTGTTCCCTGAATTTTGTAATCGACCACTCCAAGCTTTGCATAGTTGTTCTCCAATTCATTCAGGATATTGAAAGGCGCATAATTTTGTTTAAAGTATTCTAGATTGCCATTTTCATCATAAGCTGTTAACATTCTACTTGTACCAGTAGCGTATGAATATGGGTTGATATTAAACGCCCTCGTCGACGTGCCATATGTATTATCTGTTTGTGCACTTCTAGTACCAGGCG
>QFOI01000091.1 GCA_003241175.1 Pseudopedobacter saltans | reverse complement strand
GCAGATTTAAAAACTTTTCAGGAATATGGCACTTTTGGCTTGACCGCCATTACCTGTATTGTCACTATGGATCCTGACAACAATTGGAAACATAATGTTACGCCCATTTCCGCAGAACTTGTAAAAGAGCAACTCAAAACAATACTTTCTGGTGCGCCAATTGATGCCATGAAAACAGGCATGCTTGGCTCAGTGGAGATTATAAAAGTTGCTGCTGATGCCATACAACAAGGCAGGCTTAAAAATGTAGTCATAGATCCGGTTATGATCTGTAAAGGTGATGATGAGGTATTACAACCGGATAGTGCAGAGGCTATCCGCGATTTGCTGATTCCTTTGGCAACTGTAACTACTCCAAATCTGTTTGAAGCTGGGCAATTGTCAGGGTTGGGTACGCCTAAAACATTGGAAGAAATGAAGGAAGCAGCAAAAAAAATACGCGCCTTAGGCGTTCCTAATGTTGTCATCAAAGGCGGAAAGGCATTGGCAGGAGACATGGCGGTCGATTTGTTTTATGACGGTGTCGATTTCACCATATTGGAAGCACCTAAAAACGCCAATAATTTCAATCATGGGGCAGGTTGCACATTTGCTGCAGCGATTACTGCGGGTCTGGCTAATGGATTGAGTATTGACAAATCGGTTGAAAAAGCAAAAACATTTGTTACAGCAGCGATTGCTCATGGTTTCGAATTCAACAAATTTATAGGTCCTGTTTGGCATGGAGCTTATAATAGATTGTAAAACTCTTTTTCTGACCTCACCTATATCCTCTCCTAAAGGAGAGGACTTTGACGAATTGTCCTTCTCCTGTAGGAGAAGGGTTGGGATGAGGTCAAAAAAAGTTTCCTATACAATCACAATTCCATATTTATCCAAAAGATTCGCAAGACTCAATGCATCAAATCTGGCACCTTTCAATCGATTTATTTCCGGATCAATCCGAAACTGTGTTGCCGAGCTAAAATCCACACCGTTCAATATGGTCTGACTGAAAATACAATCCGGAAGTTCGCAATTTTCGAATTTGCTATTGGACAAATCACAGCCCGAGAAATCCACCGCTTTCAGTTCAGATTTCCGAAACAAGGTTTTAGGTATTTTTTTCTCGTTAAAAGAAGTGTAAGAAAGAGAGCAGGATTCAAATGTAACTCTGAACATGGAATTGGAACATTGTTCGAAAGCGATTCCTTGCAGTTTGCAGTGGTTGAATTTCGAATTATTATGAACAGTCTTGTCCATTTTGGTCATGGAAAAATTACAATTTTCGAAAACACAATCCTCAAAACGGCAATTGTACAGTTCTGCATACGAAAAATCGCATTTTCGGAAAATACAGTCTATATATTCATAGCCATCCAAGCGTATTTCAGCAAATGATTGTTCGATTTCCTCTTCATCAAAGTATTTTCTTTCCATCATCGAAAATAAAAACATCCTTAAAATCGGCAAAAATCATTTTTTGCAAAATTGTTTTAGCAAAATTGAACCAAATTACAATTGGCCGTGTCATGAAACCGTAAAACGAATGAACATTTGTAAAAATTATTGAAAAGATTGTACTACTTTCGGCAGTCTAAATTGTAAATTATTCTAATAAATGGCAAGTTTTAGTAATCCAACGAATGTTTCTGCCTCCCAAGGTTCTGGCTCTGGGAAGAGCTACATAGGTCCATTGATCAATCTTACGGTTTTGTTTTTCATGTGGGGCTTCATCACTTGTATGAATGATATCCTTATCCCTTATCTGAAAAAACTGTTTACGCTTAATTATACGGAATCGATGCTCGTGCAGTTTTGCTTTTTTGGAGCATACTTCATCGGTTCTTTGATTTATTTCCTTATTTCTGCGTCCAAAGGCGATCCGATCAACAAAGTCGGTTATAAAAAAGGAATCATTTTCGGGATTTTGCTTTCTGCTTTTGGCTGTGTATTGTTTTATCCAGCTTCTGCAGCAGGTTCCTATGCATTGTTTTTAATAGCGTTGTTCGTTTTAGGCCTGGGTTTTACGGTATTACAGATCACGGCCAATGCGTATGTGACGCTATTGGGAACGCCGGATACAGCATCCAGTCGACTCAATATGACACAAGCCTTTAACTCTTTGGGCACCACGTTGGCACCTATGATTGGAGGTTATCTTGTTTTTTCTCTATTCAAAAGTGCAGATGGTAGCATCTCAACAGAAGCGACCAAAATTCCTTATATTATTTTCGCCGTTATATTGGTATTGATCGCTATCATTACCTCTAAAGTCAAATTACCTGAATTTAACTTAGCCACAAGTGACGAGGATGCAAAATCTACAGAAGGGTTTGGTGCTTTTAAATTTATGAATTTAAAGCTTGGCGTACTCGGAATCTTCTTTTACGTAGGAGCTGAAGTAGCTATTGGCAGCCTCATGATTTCTTATATTGAGCATGCATTACACTTGGATGAATCACATGCAAAAGCTTATCTAGCCTTATATTGGGGTGGTGCTATGGCTGGTCGATTTATGGCTTCTTTTGCTTTTAGTAAAACGATGCACGCCACCAAAAAGATCACTTACATGATTTTGATTTGTATTGGTGTTTTAGGCTTGTTATTTCTTTCCGCGAAGACAATGTCTGTCATTGACCCAGAGAACAATCTTCCTTTGACTTACGAACAAATATCGTTTTTCGCTATTATGATGGTTGTTAACATTATCGGTTTTCTTTTGGGGAAAAATAGCACATCGCTATCTTTAAGCATTTTCGCTATTATCAATGTCATCTTAATCATTATCGGATTACTTTCCTCTGATGCCATTTCCGTAAATATGCTATTGGGAATAGGACTGTTTAACTCCATCATGTTTTCCAATATATATACTTTGGGAATTGCAGGTTTGGGTAAATATACCAGCCAAGGTTCTTCTCTATTGGTTATGGGCATCGTAGGAGGTGCGTTATTGCCTCTTATACAAGGACTTATCGCAGACAATGTAGACTTGAAAATTTCCTATATTGTTCCCGTTCTTTGTTATGCCTATATTGCCTTCTATGGTTTTTGGTGTAAGAAAAAGAATATTGCGGATTAAGTTTTCTGTTTGAAATATTATGCAAAAGGCTTCCAAATTTGGAAGCCTTTTTGTATTGTAGTTGCCAACACAAGTTTTAATAGACAATTTAGTCTAAATGGTTCACTTTTTTAAACTTGGCTATTTCAGAACTATCTTTCAAAAAGATCATTCCTTCTCTTATCAATCCATTATTTGTTAGATAATCTATTTTGTTCTTGTTATAAAAATAATTTTTTGTTGAGCCATCATTCAAATCCGATACTGTAAAATCTGGTCTTGTTGCAAAGGTATATTCGATTTTTTCATACAAGCCATTGAAATCCTTCTTCTTAATTTTTTTATCTGAAAAATTTAAGTCGCCATCTCCATGAATGTCATATCTATCTTTCAAATGGTTAATTTTTTTTAAGGAGGATTCTCGACTTATGGTACATGCACAGAAAACAACAATTATAAATAAATATTTTTTCATTCTAAAGTAATTAGTTTGCCATTATAAAGAATAGTTCATCTTTATAAAAATGTAAAAAATGATTGAATCTTGCATTTTTATAAATAACAAATATTAGAATGGTACTTAAGCAAAAGTACTTTTAAAAAATCATCCCGTCACTTCATCTACCAAATAAAAAATGGATTTAAAAGAAATCCCACTGTACTCACTCATACCAATTTCGCAGGGACGATTGGTTGAATATCCTTCCGAACATCCCGCCGGAATCTGCTCCTTTAGATGGCGTTGTCCATGTTCGTTCAGTTCTGGAAATGTAAAACCTCGATCTCCTGCGAAACCACAACAGTTTGTATCGACTAGTTTCACATTTTTAGCACACATTTTCGTCAGTTCCACTAATCCATCAACGGCACCTATTTTTTTTGCGGAACAAACCGGGAAAACCGTTACAGACTCTCGGGGCTGTCGCACTTCTAGTTTGGGCATGACAAATTCCAATATAAACTGTATTGGATCATACATCTTAAAAGGAACATTCTTCGAAAAATGCTCATGCGAGGTATAAAAACAAGAACTCATATCGTAGAGTACTGGATATTTTCCGTTTTCGGTAGCAACCAATAAGGCATTTTCCAATACGGAAGAAACCTTATCACCTTCCTCCTTGAAACCTTTGCTACTAAAAGGCATTCCGCAACAAAGTCCATTGATGCCTTCTGGATAGATAATCGTAAATCCAGCTTTTGCCAATAGTTTTTCCGTCATGTCCACCAACTTAGGATCCTCTTTTTTGTAACCTTTGGCTTTTCCCATACCACGATTGATACAAGAGGCGAAATAGACTACTTTATTTTCATGACCGCCGTTGACGATATTCTGTTTGATTTTGCGTCCGCCTTTTGGCATATAAGGATTCCATTTCGGAATACGATCGCCAGACAAAGTGCGCAAACCATTCGCCACACCACCAACAATCGTATCTCCCAACACAGATTGAAAACCACCGACCACATTAAGAGCACTACGCATCCCCGAAGTAATCAAACTCATTTTACTACCGAACTTTTCTGCTGTTTTTTCTTGTTTTTCGGTAATGGATGAATGTCGTAGATCTTTCACATATTTGCCTGTGTCAATATCGACTGGACAAGCTAAGGCACATAGTCCATCAGTTGCACAAGTTTCATCGACATTATACAAAGACTCTTTTTGGAAAACACGAAGACGCTCCGGATTTTCGCCTGTTTCTTTTAGCCGTTCGATCTCTCTGCCAACAACAATACGTTGCCTTGGAGAAAGCGTCAACCCTTCGGAAACACAACTAGATTCGCAAAAACCGCATTCCATACACTTATCCACTATGGGATTACTAGCAGGAAGTGGCTTAAGATTTTCCAAATGGATTTTTGGATTTTTATTGATAATAACATCTGGATTGATCAAATGCAATGGATCAAATATGTCTTTGATTCGAATCATGATACGATAAGCTGCATCACCCCACTCTTTCAATACAAATGGCGCCATATTGCGCCCTGTCCCATGTTCTGCTTTAAGTGAGCCACCAAATTTTACGGCAATCAATTCCGCCAACTCATCCATCAAGTGTGCATAACGTTCCACTTCTTTTGGATCGGAAAAATCCTGCGAAAAAACTAAATGTAAATTTCCTGCCAACGCATGACCAAACAAAACAGCATCCTTATAGTCATATTTTTTGAACAACTCTTTCAAACCAATACAGGCATCCGCCAAATTTTCCACTGGTACAGCGACATCCTCAATCAAACACGTCGTTCCTGTTTTACGCAAACCGCCAACGGAAGGCAACAAACCTTTTCGTGCTTGCCAATTGAAACTATAACGCTTGGGGTCTTTTTCGGCTGCCACAAATTCAAATGGAAATGCTGTCGGCACCTCTACAATAGCTTGCCTAACACCATTTTGCTTTTCTAATCTTCCAGATTCTGTGCTTGCTTGACATTCAACTAATAAAACGCACGCCGACTCCGGCAAGGTTTTGAAATAATCCGGAGCCATCGAATGATGCTCTACCGAATGAATGCTTTCTCTATCCAATAACTCAACGGCTGCTGCAGGCGACTGACTCAAATAAGGAACCGCTTGACATGCAGCTTCAATCGTATTGAAAATAAGCAATGCACAAGATTTGAATGGTTCGTCCACGACCGTTTCATAAGTTATATTAGAGATAAATGCCAACGTACCTTCCGAACCTATCATCAAATGCTTGATAATATCTATTGGATCTTCATAATCCACCAAGGCATTGATACTATAACCTGTTGTGTTTTTAATTTTGAATTTTCGTTGAATTCTTTCGTACAAAACAGGATCTGCAACTATATCATTTCTCAGTTTTATTATTTCGGCAATAATTTCCGGATGTTTTTCTTCAAAGGATTTTCGACTATTGGCATCGGCCGTATCCAATATGGTTCCATCATACAAAACTATACGAATATCAGCCATTGTCTTGTAGGTATTTTGCGCATTACCACAGCACATTCCGCTTGCATTGTTGGCCGCAATCCCTCCTATCATTGCCGAATTAATCGACGCAGGATCTGGACCTATTTTTCTTCCATATGGTTTCAATACGATATTGGCACGTGAACCGACAACGCCAGGTTGATAGCGAACTTTCAAACCTTTTTCATCCAAAATTTCATATTGTCGCCATTTGTGGGAAGCAACTACCAATATAGAGTCGGTGATGGATTGGCCTGAAAGACTTGTCCCAGCAGCACGGAAAGTGACAGGTAGATTCAGAGCAACTGCATTTTGCAAAATGCTGACAACTTCGTTTTCATCATGCGCCTGAACAACCACTTGCGGCAACAGTCTGTAAAAACTAGCATCTGTACCGTAAGCCAGAATTTTCAAAGGATCTGTTACCAATCTTTCTTTTGGAATGACTTTGGAAACTTGTGATATAAACTGTTGGTATTGCTCTTTGATCATTTGTGTAGGATTAAATGCCTTGCATTGAGAATACAAATCTCGTTAAAATATAAAAACACCGCACATTCCTTGAAAAATTATGGCATAAAAACGCATTACAATACCAGATAACTTAAAAGTTCCTCCATACCTTCAGTTGCTTTTTTCTCTATTGCAACGATATTTTTAAGATAAGGCAAATGCGAGATTTCTTTGTCTATGACATATTTAGGGACATCGTTGCCTAATACATCCATCAATCCTGCAGCAGGATAAACAACTAAAGAACTTCCAATCAAAATGAAAATATCTGCTTTTTGCATAATCGAGATTGCTTCCTCAATTTTTGGTACAGCTTCACCAAACCAAACAACATCTGGTCGCAATTGTCCTCCGTCTGGGGCTTTGTCTCCAACATTAATATCCGAAAGAATATCATACCGTTTGTTGTCATCCAAAACACTTCTCATCTTCAAAATCTCGCCATGAAGATGCAACACGTTTTTACTCCCGGCTCGCTCATGTAGATCGTCGATATTTTGGGTTACAATGTTGACATCATACTTTTCCTCTAATTTTTTCAAACCAAAATGTGCCGCATTCGGTAAAGCATCCAAACATTGTCTGCGGCGCATATTATAAAAATCCAATACCAACTTAGGATTCCGTTTAAATCCGTCATAAGAAGCCACATCCTCGATCTTGTGATTATCCCAGAGTCCATTGTTTCCTCGAAACGTCCCCAGTCCGCTTTCCGCACTGATTCCGGCTCCTGTTAACACCGCTATGTTAAGTTTATTTAAAGGCATTATTATCTTTATTTGAATTCAATACTGACGAGCGTTTCACTCATGGAAAAGTACATAATTTTAATAAAAAAATGAAACGCACTATCCTCATCTGCTCGGCGATGGCTATTGGCATGTTAGGATTTACTACTGCCACACAAGCCCAAACGAAATTTCCCGCATCTTTTTACCACGGAGAATGGGAATTTGAACTTAAAGAAACCCCAGGGGGAGAAATCTCTGGCACATTAAACATTACGAACCAAGACAACAAACTTTCCAGTTATTTTATCAGTGGCGTGGATGGAGACACCATACACGTGGACAAGATAAGTCTTGCGGATACTAGTATTACGCTTTTTTTCAATGCAATGAATCAAGATGTTGCACTGACACTCAACCCTAAAGACAAACGCCATATGGATGGTACGGTTTTGGGTATGTATCCCATATTAGTCGAAAAGAAAAAAGATTAATCGATTATTGTATTTTTGCCTCCATCTCAATCAATTGACCATGGCGGCCACCAACAAAAAACTGTGGATCTATTTCATCCCAGCACTATTATGGGCGATCCTCATCTATGTACTTTTAACCTTACCGGGTAAGGATTTTGAGGATTCGCCCTTTGAAGGTATTCCCCATTTTGACAAAGTGGTCCACATGGGACTTTTTGGTGCACAGGTATTTTGGTTGTGTCTTCCTTTAGCTAAACGATACACACCGAAAGCATCCGTATTGCTTTGGATGACCTTTTTTACCATCGTATTTGGCATTGTAATGGAATATGTTCAAAAATATTTCACGACTGATCGTAGTTTTGACTGGACAGATATGGTTGCAGATAGCGTCGGAGCGATTCTTAGCTATTTCTGTATGCGCTATATTTTTCGCCAATATCAGAAAAAACATCCCTTGCCTGCAAGTTTAACTTAAACAAAACGCGGATGCCTTATCTTTGGCATCCAAAATCCATATTGAGATCCATGAAAGTTCGTCACGTCGCATTGATTATCATACTATTATTATTGATTGACCAGTTCATCAAGATATATATCAAAACCCATTATTACCTCGGGGAGGAACACCTGGTTCTTGGCAGCTGGTTTCGGCTACATTTCATTGAAAATGAGGGTATGGCTTGGGGTATGAAATTTGGTGGCGATTGGGGCAAAATGGCGTTGACGCTTTTCCGACTTGTTGCAGTGGTTTGGGGTTGCTTTTACATCAAACGCCTTGTAGCAGAAAACAAACACAAAGGTTTCTTGGTATGCGTTGCGTTGATTTTCGCTGGAGCTGCGGGCAATCTGATCGATAGCCTTTTTTACGGTTTGATGTTCAACGAAAGCGATCCTTATATGCGCAATGTAGCCACTTTGTTTCCTAAAGGTGGCGGTTACACTTCATTTTTGCATGGACGTGTAGTAGATATGTTTTACTTTCCCATGATTGATACGGTTTTGCCTAGTTGGGTTCCATTTTGGGGAGGGCAACGTTTTACTTTTTTTGATCCTGTTTTTAACTTTGCAGATGCTTGTATCTCCACGGGTGTCATTACTTTGATTGTTTTTCAGTCCAAATTTTTCCCAGCCAAAAAAGAAGAAAAGGACAAAGATGGAGAAACCATCACCCAATAGTAACCTTATGAAAAGTATCGCCGTTTTTTGTGGTTCTAGTTTGGGATCACCCAAAACTTATGCTGAACAGGCATTTCAATTGGGAAAAACGTTAGCCAAAAACAATATTACGCTTGTCTATGGAGGTGCTAATGTTGGCTTGATGGGCGCAGTCGCAGATGGCGCCATTGAAAATGGCGGAAAAGTCATTGGTGTGTTACCTCATTTTTTACAAGAAAAAGAAATTGGACATCCGCACCTGGCAGAATTGATATTGGTCGACAATATGCACCAGCGCAAAACCAAAATGAACGAATTGTCTGAAGGAGTCATCATGCTTCCCGGCGGTTTCGGCACATTCGAGGAGTTTTTTGAAATGTTGACTTGGGCACAATTAGGTTTGCACAAAAAGCCTATTGCGCTCCTCAATACGGAAGGTTTTTATGATGAACTATTGCAAATGTTTGATACAATGGTTGAAAAAGGCTTTGTAAAACAAATGCACAAAGACATGGTTTTGCATGATGAAAATATTGGGATACTTTTGGGAAAAATAAAAAATTATATTGCTCCAGAGCAAGGAAAATGGATAAAATCTAACCAGTTGTAAATAACTCATCAGCACCTATTATTTTCTCTTAAATCCAACAATAATTACACGTAGCATTATAAATAAATTCTTAATATCTTCATAATCGAAAAATTACTGATTAGCTATGCGAAAAAACTATTTTCAAGCAATTATTGCTTTAATAATAAATTTATTTTCTCTTAACACCTCAAAAGCACAGACATACCATAACTATATCCTAAATAAAAAAGGAGATACTATTATAGGTACGATAAAGAAAATTAACGTAGTAGATAATTTCATTCGTTTTTTCGATGCAAAGAAAAATGAAAAATATGATTATTATCTAGACAGCGTGGCATCCTTCTTTTATCAAAATTCAAATTGGTCATTAGTTAAACAATTAGGGAAAACAGATTTCACTCAAAAATATACCTTAGGACTATTTGAAAAAAACAATAATAATCCTACCTATATTTTCTTACCCAATATAAAAAGCAATTATACTTTTAGATTAGGAATATGGGGAAACATTATATTTTCCAATACGGAATCCAGAGTTAAAGTATATTCCAATGGGAAAACGACATTGTTCGAATATATTTATTACTATAACAGTGCATCTGTTACGCGTTCTAACTCTATGCTTTTCATAAGCAATGATAGTCTTGGTGTATCTCAATTGTTTTTCCCTGAAAAGAATTCAACACCACAGCTTTTCTCTTATTTGAATGAGGTCATGTCAAGTTATACAGCAGACAAGCCGGAATTTTATAATCAACTAAAATATAATTATAGCTTTGATTATAGCTATGATAAAATGAAAAATTTCTTTTTGCGATATATCAAAATGTAACTGTATGTCTCTTTTCATTAAGGTCAGATTAGTCTTTAGTTACATGGTTGCCACACACAACCACTATTTGCCGTTCAACTTTTATTCGACATTTTTACAAATAAAATTATTTAGTTTTACGACATAACGAAAACTTTATGTCGACACTTAGGCTATTGGCTTTTTTCTCACTCTTACTTATTGGAAAATTTTCTTACGCTCAGACGATATCTGGAACTGTAAAAGACAACAAAGG
>QFOI01000632.1 GCA_003241175.1 Pseudopedobacter saltans | reverse complement strand
GAAAGTGCAACCGTTTCTGTCATAAAACTAAGTGACAATACTGTGAGTGAAACCTTTGACATCATGAACTCCGGCGGCAACATGGTCATGTGGCCGCATCACATTTACAGCCATCAAAACCATTTAGCTATCGGCGTACCGGGCATGGATTTGAGCGCAGGCCATTCCGGTGGCATGGCAGGCATGAAAGGGCGTATCCTAATAATGGATGCCGTAAAAGGAACCGTTTTAAAAGACATTGAAACTCCGGCAATGAACCACAATGCCGTTTATTCCCCTGATGGTACAGAAATATGGACAACGCAAATGGCAACTGAAGGAAAAGTTTTGGTTTACGATGCCAATACCTTTACGGTCAAAAATACGATTGCCGTAGGCGAAGACCCCGCAGAAGTAACCTTTAGCATGGATGGCACAAAAGCCTATGTGTGCAACGGCGGCAGCGGTACGGTTTCGGTTATCAACCCATCGTCCAAAAGTGTGGTTGCAACCCTGACCGTGGGTGACGACCCGGTAGGAGCCTGGCCTGCCGCTAACGGCAAAATGTATGTAGATAATGAGGCCTCACAGACCATTTCGGTTATTGATGTAGTTACCAATGCCGTAATTGAAACCATTAGCTTAGGCTTTATGCCCGGATATGCAGCCCACAACGTTTCAAAAAATGAACTGTGGGTTACCGACCCAATGAACGGAAAGGTGCATTACTGGAATTGGGACAACAACATGAGTATGTGGATGCACGCTGGTGTTTTTAATGCAGGTACAGGAGCGCACGCCATTGTATTTACACAGGACGGCAATATCGCTTATGTAACCAATCAGGAAAGCAACACGGTTTCGGTAGTCAATGTATCATCCCATGCCGTAACAAAAACCCTTAACGTTGGCAAAAAGCCCAACGGCATACTTATAAAAATGTAAAAAGGAGCGGTACAGATAATATCATCTGTACCGCTTAACAAAACTGTTATCGGTTGTCCGTAAGGGATTTCACAACGGCAACCACTACAAAAAGTACTTGTTTAATTAAAAAAATAGAAATCATGAATAATGGCAATGGGAATTCGAAACTGCAAATAGTAACTAACAAATGTATTACAACTAAAAATGTTTCACGTTTATCAGTTAACGGTCAATATAAAGAGAAAATAATAGTTGATATTAACTATTAGCATATTGCTTACTTAATCTACTCGCTTATGCTTGCGAGGCTGTAGATTGTCTGTCCTGGATATTTAAGAGTTAATAGTCATAGTGCACTCTTTTACTGTCAATATTATTGGGGTAAAGAGTGAATGGAGCGAGTATGGAACATAAAATTAATAATTTGCTTGATACCTTATCTGGGATTGATGGAGTTCTGGGCGTTGCTTTAATAGATAACACAATTAAAGAAATCGTACACAGCAAAAATATCAATGATAGGTTTGGTTTTTTGAGTACAGGTATGAGTGATATTATCAGGGCGAATATAAAATTCAGTAAACTCTCTGCGCAACAAAAGACTATGGAAGATATATTAATTACCTATAGTGATGATATATTTCTTTTAAAACAAGTTCCTGAAGCAG
>QFOI01000631.1 GCA_003241175.1 Pseudopedobacter saltans | reverse complement strand
TGGCGGCGCAGGCTCGTGTTGCTGCCAAAAATGCTCGTGAAAAAATCCAGCGTAAAAGTGCCTTGAGTGGTAGTGGTTTACCTGGTAAACTAGCAGATTGTAGCGAACGTGATCCTGAAAAATGTGAATTGTTCCTAGTGGAAGGGGATTCTGCAGGCGGCACGGCAAAACAAGGCCGTGATCGTAACACACAAGCAATTATGCCACTAAGAGGTAAAATCCTCAACGTGGAAAAAGCAATGGAACATAAAATCTACGAAAACGAAGAAATTCGCAATATGTTCGCCGCAATGGGTGTGACTATCGGAACGCCAGAAGATCCCAAAGCACTCAATACTTCTAAGATTAGATACCACAAGTTGATTATCATGACCGATGCCGATGTGGATGGTAGCCACATTGCGACATTGATATTGACCTTTATCTATCGTTACATGAAGACTTTGCTGGAATTGGGACACGTGTTCTTAGCTCAACCTCCTTTGTATTTAGTCAAAAAAGGTAAGGAACAAGAATATGCGTACAACGAAGAACAACGCAAAGAATTAGTCTTAAAAATAGGCAAGGGAAAAGACGATAGTGTAAGTGTACAACGATACAAAGGTTTAGGTGAAATGAATGCCGAACAGTTATGGCAAACGACGATGGATCCTTCCAAAAGAACGCTTAAACAAGTTACTCTAGAAAGTGCTGCAAGTGCGGATTACGTATTCAGTATGTTGATGGGAGATGAGGTTGCTCCTCGTCGTCAATTCATCGAAGAAAATGCACGTTACGCTAAAATAGATGTTTAAGACTTTATAGTTAAAAATATACGGAAGCCTTGATTATTCAGGGCTTTCACTTTTTATAGTCTTTTATTAAATTACTATACTATGCAATTTCAGATTCCCATACATATTCCGCAACTTCAACCTAGTATAAGTTATGAAGACAATATTCTATTGATGGGATCTTGTTTTACAGAACATATAGGAAAGTTTTTGGAAGAAGATAAGTTCAATATTGTACAAAATCCGTTTGGAATAGTTTTCGATCCTGAAACATTGTCAAAAAGTATAGTTGATCTCATGGAAGAAAACTATATTGACGAATCTGAACTTTTTCAACAAGATGGGATTTGGCATCATTGGAAATTTCATAGCCGCTATAGTGGTTTGGATAAAGCTAAGGTTTTGGAAGGAATGAATGAATCCATTAAAAAAGGACATGATTTTCTCAAAAAAGCAGATTGGCTCATATTGACACTCGGTACGTCTTATGTTTACAGACTAAAAGAAACAAATCAGGATTTATTATCTAAAAATGCAGAGTTGCAGAACCGTGTTTTAGTACTCGAAAGTTATATCCACAAAATGAGTACAGATAGTATTAAAACTAATGCCGTTCTGCAAGATTCATTGCCTCACAAGCACTATGATTATATTATAGGGAGGGTTATAAACAATAGTATCTCTCAGGTGAAAAATTATATAACCATCAACGGGGGGAGTAAGAATGGCTTGCATTCAGATATGGGAGTTATATCACAGCAGGGTATAGTTGGTATTGTGCGGACAGTATCTGATAATTACT
>QFOI01000630.1 GCA_003241175.1 Pseudopedobacter saltans | reverse complement strand
TGACGTTATTTTAATTTTTCGTCATTGCGAACAGAGTGAAGCAATCTCCCACCAAAACAAACATTTATGCTTTTACATTCTCTTTTAGCAAACACGCCTGTAACAGTTTGTCAATAACATCCTCTTTCAGGTTTTTACCAATAAATACCAATCTACTTTGGCGGATCTCATCGGCTTGCCAAGGTTGTCCATCTGTAACGGTCAGTATGGTTCCTGCCAATTGTACGACCAATCTGTTAGGAAGATGCGAAACATCCACAAAACCTTTTACACGATAGATCTGATCTTCATGCGCATTCAGATAATCGATTAGCATATCTTGGAGTTTGTCTAAATCAAAGGCCTGAGTATATTTGAAACTAAAGGATTCAATATCATGGTGGTGGCTATGGTGATTACAAGACTCCCCGTGTTCATGATGATGGTCATGATGTTCGTCGTCCTCATGATTATGTTCATGTTCAGCTTCTATTTCCTGCTCATATTTGGCCTGCGTTTCATCGAAGATCGCACTATCAATTTTTTCTCTTGTGAGTGCCATTATTTCCGCAATGGGATAGCCTTCTTTATTGTTGCCTGCCAATACATTTGCCCAAGGATTGATGTCTTTTAGCAAATGTTTGATTTCTTCAATTTTTTCAGTGGAAACTTCATCGGTTTTTGTAATCAGCAAGATGTCACTGAAAGCAATTTGTTTACGTGCTTCTTCTGTATTTTTCAATTCATTTTCGATGAATTTGGCATCCACTAAACAGATAACACGATCCAATTTGTAGAACTGTTCCATATTGGGATTTTCCACAAAAGGCATAGCAATAAATCCAGGATCGGCAATCCCCGTTGCTTCAATGATTAATTCATCAAATTTTTCGCGATTGCCCCAAAGCTGCCTTAGCAATTCAAACAACTCCGTATTAAGTGAACAACAAACGCAGCCATCACTGAAGGAGAATATTTTATCACCAGCACCTATAACCAATTCAGAATCAATATTTTCTTCTCCAAATTCGTTTTCTACAATAATGGGACGTTTTTCTGGATATGCTTTGATTAATTCATTCAAAAACGTTGTTTTTCCCGAACCCAAAAAACCTGTCAATATCGTTACGGGTTTAGCTTGATTTTTTTGTTCTGACATATGCAAAAATGAAGGGTCGTAGAAGGCCCATTTTTAGTTTAAACAATAAGCAAAACTACAAATCGTAGTAGGATTTTCATTGTTAAAAACAAAATAGCATTAGTTCCTGCCAAACATCCGATCTATTGCCTCTTCTTTATATTGGATAAAGGTCGGAGCATCGCCGACAACACTTATATTGGAAAATTCGCAGGCAAACAATTCTTCCACTAGTGTTTTCATTTCACTTTGAGACAAGGATCGTCCCGCTTTGATTGCTTGTTGACGCGCTAGGCAACGAACGACTTTTTCTCTTCTGGAAAATTTAACGTCACTACTGAAATGTTTTATCTGTTCCAATAACAATTCAATCGTGTGCGTTTCGTTTCCTTCCAATGAATCAGACGGGATACCGTTGATGACAAATCCTGTATCTTCCTGGATAATATTGTACCCCAATTT
>QFOI01000629.1 GCA_003241175.1 Pseudopedobacter saltans | reverse complement strand
CATGTGCCAAAAAAACGGACTACAATACTTTTGATGATTCTCAATATATCGAGTCAAATCAACAATATGCATATCTAAATAACTCATTAAATACACAAAGTTCGGTTGTTATTAATGCTAATCTCATAGGTACTACTATTGATACATTGTCTAATGATTCTTTGAAAATACGCCTTAACACGACAAAGCCTAGTTCGACAGAAGTGTCTGGAAGCATCGCAGTTGACAATAGCCTTATCGGAGCATACAACACAGCAAATAATACCAATTATGTTGAGTTGCCTGCTAGTAGTTATGCTCTGTCTAATAATAGTAACCTTTCTATTCCTAAAGACTCTTTAGTCTCTTCTAATGCAGCTATCTTAAAAATCAATAAAACAGGGTTGACATTGGGAACTAGTTATGTTTTACCTATTAAGATTTCAAATGTTACAGGGGCGTCGGCATCTAACAATGAAAATACGGTGTATGTAGTTGTCAATATTCCTGCTGCGAATACAGCAAGTACTGCTAAAGCTAACGGGTATGTACAAGTTATGTATGTAGAAGTTAACTATGTTAATCCTTTAAATGCAGGGAGTTATTATCTAACTAATAGCAAAATACCATATTTTGACATTGTAAATCTTTTCGCGGCAAATATCGGTTTTGATAACACGCTACAAAAAGTAGTTGTTACATTTAATCAAAATGTTACTGCAATACTTAATAATAGAGCAAAATATATAGTGCCATTGCAGAAGAAAGGAATCAAAGTTTGCCTATCATTATTGGGAGATCATCAAGGAGTGGGATTTAGCAATTTTACTTCATACAAGGCTATTGATGATTTTGCTCAGCAAGTAAAGAGTATAGTGGATCAATACCAACTTGATGGTATTGATTTAGATGATGAATATGCAACATACGGAATCAATGGCCAACCAAGAGTGAATGACTCATCACTCGTATTGCTTGTAAAACGTTTCAGAGAGGTTATGCCTAATAAAATCATCAATTACTACTACTATAGCGATGCCATTTCTATTCCAAGATATTCTCAATGGAAAGGGTTAACGGTAGGTCAGTATATCAATTATACATACCAAGGACTTTATGGTGTATATAGTGCGCCTAATGTTGCAGGCTTTACTGACAAAAAAAGGATAGGACCATTTTCAGTCAATGTCGCGGTAAATCAAAGTGCGACCACATTGGCGACTAGAGCTAGTACTGCTAAGACTGCGGGATATGGTGTGTTTATGTGGTATAATTTACAGTCTACGGTGAGGGACACATGGTTTGGTTCTGTATCAAATGTTTTTTATGGAGAAAGGGTTTCTCATAATGGTGAAATATTTAATAAAGATTGGTAATGATTTTCGTGTAAGTTCACCTCAATTAAAAAGCCGACCAGTATTGGTCGGCTTTTTTTGTTTATCGGTACAGTGATCCCACTTTATACCTTCTTAGGTTAACAACGGCTTTACGTTCACTCCACACGAAACTGGATGCTACCATATTTCGCCGTCACATTACAAAAATGTAAAATATTCCTCTTTTTTTCCGTAAATTAGCGTCTACAATGCGTCTACAAGGATATAATTTAT
>QFOI01000628.1 GCA_003241175.1 Pseudopedobacter saltans | reverse complement strand
GTCGATGAGGTTTTTCAACAAGGCGTACTCGTTTTTACGCGCATCCAAAGTGCGTATGTGTTCGGACAAAATATTCCGTTGCTTCTCGACTTCCGTTTGTATACTGAGGATTAAGGCTTTGGTATCTTCATGTTGTTTTTGCAAACCTGCCAGCTCGCCCTTTTTTTCATCCAGTTGCAATTCTTTTTCTTTCAATTCGGCTTGTAGTTGCTCCAATTGTGCGGTTCTGGACTGACGTTCTCCTTCGATCTGTACTTGGGAGCGTTGAAGGTTTTGGATGGAAGTATCAGCAATCGCTACTTTTTTCTCCGCTTCAAATTGCTGGCGTTGGATCTGTTGGAATTGACGGCGCAACTCTTCCACTTCCGCACGTTTACTGTCGAACAAAGATCTTTTTTCTTCAATCGTTTCTTTTGTAGTATCAACTTTGTCCTGAATATCCGCCAAGTTATCTGTTTCCGTTTCTACTTGTTGTTGCGAGTAGTGAATGGAATCCGTAATGGTTTTCATTTGGCCTTCGGCTTTTGCCAAAAAGTCAATTAGACTGTTTTCCTTTTCTTTCAGGTATTGGAGACGTTGCGCAGAAAGGTTTTTTTCGTTTTCCTTTTGATGCATCTGTTCCAGCAATTGGTTGAACTTGGACTGCAAGTCCTGCAATGCTTTTTCTTTTTCGGAAAAACCATTTCTTTCCTTCAACAAGGCGGCTTCCTGTGTCGTAATTTCCGTTTCTAATTGGATTTTGCGATCAGATTGTTCTTCCTGCTGTTTGTTGACTTCTTTATATGTACCATTGAAACCTTCCAAAGCAGCTTTCGCCAACTCGATCGACATCTCCTTGTAGGATTTCTTGATTTCGTTGTATTTCTCTGCTTTTTTAGCTTGGCTTTCTAATGTTTTAAGTTGATTGTTGATTTCAAACAAAAGATCTTCGATACGGCTTAAATCCTGAGCTGTCGCATCTAGTTTTTGTTTGGCTTCTTTTTTTCTTGTTTTATAAACAGTGACGCCCGCAGCCTGTTCGAGCATTTTGCGACGGCTGTTGTCACGATCTTTGATGATATCGTCTACCATGCCTGCCTCAATCATCGAATAACTATCCGAACTGATACCCGTATCCAAAAATAGATTGTTGATATCCTTGAGACGACAACTGACATCGTTGAGGCGGTATTCGCTATCTCCATTTCGATAAAATCGTCGCGTGATCTCCACGGTACTGAATTCCGTCGGCAATAGATTTCTGGTATTTTCAAAAGTAAGGCTTACCTCAGCCATGCCGCTAGGACTACGCTTCTTACTACCGTTGAAAACAAGCGCCTCCATGTTTTCACTACGTAAGGCAGAAATTTTTTGTTCACCGATTACCCAACGAACGGCATCGATGACATTACTTTTTCCACAACCGTTGGGACCGATGACACCAGTAACGGCAGCATCAAAGTTCAAGGTGGTTTTGTCGGCAAAACTTTTAAAGCCTTTTATTTGTAACTGTTTTAAACGCACAGATTGTCTCCTTTTTTGTAAAATGCGAACTTAAATATAAAGTACGACTTTAAGTTAAAAAAATACAGTTCAATCACCAATAGACACAAGG
>QFOI01000090.1 GCA_003241175.1 Pseudopedobacter saltans | reverse complement strand
CGAATAGATTCGGAAGGAATGTGTAAGTCCGCTTCTTCCGGTGGAACCAATGGTGAGCGTCTATCCGTCAATATATTAAGGACTGCCTGTAGATGGGATTTGGATAGATATTGGGCTTCTTCATCGGTATCCGCAGCAATGATATTGACACATGACATCAAATAAGGCTTATTCAAATGTTCAGATGGTTGGAATCTTTGTTTGTAAATTTCTGCTGCTTGGAAAAACTGTGTTGGAGCAAAATGTCCAGCAAATGCATAAGGCAAGCCCAATTTTGCCGCTAAAAATGCACTGTCTGTACTTGATCCTAAAATATATATAGGAATATCCGTTCCCTCTCCAGGTATGGCTCTAACGGAAGACAAGGCGTTTTCTTTATCAAAATAACGGTAAAGTTGATGGATACTACTTTCAAAATCGTAGTCCATTAACGTTTGTCCGCGACGTAGAATTGTAGCGGTCCTTCCATCCGTACCTGGAGCTCTACCTAGACCAAGATCGATACGGTCGGGAAACAAAGTATCTAAAGTCCCAAATTGTTCCGCTATGGCCAACGTGGAATGGTTGGGAAGCATAATTCCACCGGAGCCTACACGTATGGTTTTGGTGCCACTAGCAATATGTCCAATCAAAATACTTGTAGCCGAACTAGCCACATTGGGCATATTGTGATGTTCTGATAACCAATATCTTGTATATCCCAAAGTCTCAACCTCTTGGGCTGTTTTGAGACTTTTTTGGAAACTGGTTGCTATGTCATCACCTTTATTGACGGTGACTAAGTCTAGCGCTGAATATCTAATATTTTCAAATAGGTTGTCCATGTTTGTTTGTGATTTGTAGAACAAAGTTAATAAAAGATGTTTAAACATTGATTATTGAAATTGGCTGTTGTAATTTTGCATTTTGAAATCTATTACACATGTCTTCTTCTGATAGGAATACGTCCCTGACAATTATTGGTTATGTCTTTTTAACTTTTTTAGGTTATTTCTGTATTGGTTTACCACTGGCGGTATTGCCTATTTACATACATCAAGATTTAGGGTATAGCACTTTTGTCGCTGGTTTGGTTATCAGTTTGCAATATTTTGTAACGTTTATCATGCGTGGATGGGCAGGGACAATTGTTGACAAAAGAGGTCCTCAACCCGCCGTCATGCTCAGTATGTCTTCCTTTGTCATTAGCGGTATTTTGTTAATTATTGGATTTCTCTTTCCGCACAAACCAATACTTAGTCTGTTGTTTATCATATTGGCTCGGTTAATGACGGGATGTGCAGAGGGGATGATAGGAACCAGTCCGATTAGTTGGGCAATGCTCGTTGTTGGTAGGGAATATACAGGCACTGTTATTTCCTACAATGGGATTGCTAGTTATGGCGCGTTGGCTGTGGGAGCACCTCTAGGTGTCATCTTTTCTAAATGGACAGGAAACATATCACTAGGAATCATCATTATCCTTGTCGGTCTTGTCGGTTTTGTTTTAGGCAAAAGAAGAAAGAATGTTGTGGGAGGTTCTGCCAAACAAGAGCATATTTCTTTTTTGCGTGTATTGAAGATTGTTAGTCCTTATGGATTGAGCTTGGCAATGGGAGGTATTGGATTTGGCTGCTTGTCGACTTTTATAACTTTGTACTATGAGTATATGCACTGGGCAAATGCCGCATTGTGCTTGACTTGTTTTAGTGCATTATTTATATTGGGAAGATTGTTTTTTGGAAATAGTATTAAAAACTACGGCGGACTGAAAGTGGCGTTATATTGTTTATTGACGGAAGCAATTGGTTTAGGTATTTTGTGGTTGGCAAATATGCCTCCTATTGCACTTATCGGCGCTTCCGTTGCCGGCTTAGGTTTTTCTCTTGTTTTTCCTGCCTTAGGCGTCGAAGCGGTAAAACTCGCTCCATCGGCTAACCAAGGTTCTGCCTTGGCTGCTTATGGTTTGTTTATAGATATTTCACTAGGTATTACTGGTCCGTTGGTCGGTTTTGTAGCCGGAGAGTGGGGTATGAACCGCATTTTTCCATTTAGCATGACTATGGTTTTTATAGGATTTCTATTGATTCTATATATTTTAATTTTTGTAAAACACTCCATTGTTTTGAAAAAAGAATCATCTTAAAAACTGTTGTACATCTAGAAGAATCAATAGATACGTCTTCTCTTTTTTCTTACAATGCCTGCGCAAATGTTGAAAGTTTCTTCCGATAATAATCGACCCCACCCTTATTCTCTCCCCTCAAAGGGGATGGTTAGGGAGAGGTTTAAAAAAATATTTCAATAAAAATTTTGCGGAGTAATTTATTTGCTTGTACTTTGTATTTCAAAGTGCTTTTATGTATTCGAACAAAGAAAATCTGGAGGCGTTGCATGATATCCGTAAGATCATGAATCAAAGCAGTCGATTTATCGGTCTTAGTGGCTTAAGTGGTATTGCTGCCGGTATCTGCGCATTGTTTGGAGCGATCGTGGCGCATTACGAAATAGAGCGTTATTGGAGTGACTATGTAGAAGGACATCCAGAGAAGTTGCGGTGCACAATGCTTCTAGTCGCCGTGGGCACATTGATCGCTGCATTGCTATCCGCTTGGTTTTTTACCTATAGGAAAACAATGAGCAAGGACGGTAAAATATGGTCTTCCAATATGAAACGTTTATTGCTTAGCCTGTTCATACCACTGTTTGCAGCAGGTATTTTTCTTTTAAAAATGGTTTATTTGGGTTATGACCAGATTATTGCTCCTGGATGTTTGGTCTTTTATGGTTTGGCATTAATGAACGCGTCAAAATACACCTTCAAAGAAGTCGGAAATCTGGGAATGTGTGAAATTGCATTAGGGTTAATTTGTTTGTTTATTCCAGGATATGGTTTGTATTTTTGGACGATCGGTTTTGGACTTTTGCATATAATCTACGGCGGTATTATGTGGAACAAATACGACAAAATCAACGAAACAGAACAGTAAGAAGACTTAGTAGGCAAATAGTTATGGAAAATCCAATAGCACATCTCAATAAGGCATTTGATAACCGGATTAGACTCGGTATTATGAGTGCGTTGGTCGTCAATGATGAGGTCAGTTACAATGAATTGAAAGAACTGATTGAGGTGACGGACGGAAATCTGGCGAGTCATCTCAAAACACTGGAAGAGCTGGGCTATATAAAATTTCAAAAGGGTTTCATTGGTAGGAAAACTAATACTACGTATTCTGTTACCAAAGCAGGAGAGAAAGCGTTTAAAATTCATATTGACGCGTTGGAAAAAATGATCAAATCTTTAGAGTAATTTTTTTGTATTTATACTTTGTATTTCAAAGTGCTTTTTAAATATTTATATGAAAAGTTTGTTGTTTATATTGTTTGTTTTAATCTGTATTATAGTTGTACTAGGAATTCCGACCATCGCCATGATATGGTTATATAAAAAAATGAGAAAAACGAAGTATGGGAAATTCGCTTTTCTAGTCCCAACTCTGGTTTTAGTATTTGGATTAAGTGAAATCTATTTCGCTGTTTTTCCAAATGAAAGTTTTTACAAAGAGGATTTCGAGACCTTGTCCAATATGAAGTTTCCTGAAGGGGCAATTTTGTATAAGACAACAGACTTCCCTGATATACATGGACATTATGCATCCGTTGTGGTGATGGAACTAAACAAGGAAAACTATAATAAATTATTAAAGAAGGTTTCGGAAACTAAGGCATTTAAACTATGTAATATTTTATACGATACTAGAATATTTACTCGCAAAGGCTTTAATGAGCAATATATAAAAACTCAATATTATAAGGGTAAACTTTTATTGTCTTTTTTCAAAGACGGAAAAACTGTAGTGGTGCAAAGGGGTATTTCAGAATTTGAGTATGCTGAGAAAGCTTATAGTCTGAGAACAAAATAAGATTTATGAAGAGCAGTAATACGATTGTTTGGTATTGGTTTTGGAAATCTATTGTGTTCGTAATTGAGTTGATAGTTCTTTTTTCTGGATCTTTTTCAATTATGGATATAATCGGTTTTTGTGTATCGCTGGGATTTATTGGCGGCGCATGCTACTTTGGGATATGCCTTCTTATTCATAAGCAAGTAATATGGTACAGAAATCATATTGATATGGAAAGAACTAGATTATCAGAACCTATTGTATTTCTACTTATAGATTCTCTTAGTTGTATTGTTATAGTTTCCTTGTTTGTAATCTTGGCAAGAGATAAAAATATAATACTTGCTTTGGGTATTTTCATAAT
This sequence comes from Pseudopedobacter saltans, assembly GCA_003241175.1. Taxonomy (GTDB): domain Bacteria; phylum Bacteroidota; class Bacteroidia; order Chitinophagales; family Chitinophagaceae; genus Rhizosphaericola. Next base: position 6,442 of record QFOI01000090.1, on the reverse strand, counting down.
GATCCCAATATGTGTAGGGTGGATCATTGCATATCGTCATTATTGGATTAAATATTTCAAAAATACATATTCTTCATTTTACAAAAACAACCATCATGGAAAATCAAATCACTGAACCAAACGCAACTTTCACGGAAACACCTAGTTTCTGGCAATCCTACAAATTTGTTTTCAAAGGATTATTTATTGGATTTCTTATTCTGCTAATGTTGATTCCTTCTTTTTTTGTTCAAAACCTTGTACATGAAAGAGCGACTAGAAAAGATGAAGTCGTCGCTGAAGTAAGTAAAAAATGGGGGAATACCCAAACTATTTATGGTCCGCTACTCGTGATTCCTTACATGAAAACCGTTCCCTTAGCTGATAATAAAACAAAGGACATCAAAGACTTTATCTATTATTTACCAGAAAGTCTCCAAGTGTCTGGTGATGCCCAAGCTGAATCAAGACATCGCAGTATCTACGATGTTACGCTTTATAAGACCAATATTCATATTAATGGTAAGTATAGTCCTAACCTACTTGCTAATAGTGGAGTTGATTCTCAAAAAATATTATGGAAAGAAGCGTACCTACAACTTGGATTGTCCGATATTAAGGGTTTGGAAAAACAGATTTCTGTTAATTGGGATAATAGTTTGAAAGGAGATTTTGACGTCATCAATTATTCTTCCAATATAAATGATGTCGTAGCGGATACTGACGATGCTTCTGTTGCTAATACCACTAAAAGTGTATCAAGTCGCTCTGGTCATTCTGATTTGAGTTTTCCCATAGATTTTGATCCGAACAAAAATCACGACTTCAATATTGAACTATATGCTAAAGGTTCGGGTGGCTTATACTTTACGCCAACTGGAAGTCAGACCGAAGTGACTTTAAAGTCTTCTTGGAAATCGCCTTCATTCGATGGTAACTATTTGCCTAGTAATAGTCCGGATTCAGTTAATGTCAATGGTTTTGCTGCTAATTGGAATATTCCGAAAGCTTCTAGGCCTTATTCTCAAGTTAATGTTGGTACAATGCCCAATCTGGATGCCTCTGTTTTTGGTGTACAGTTGTTACAGCCTAACGATAGTTATGCCAAAAACGAACGTTCTGCTAAATACGCTATTTTATTTGTGACATTAACTTTCGCTGTTTTCTTTTTGATGGAATTGTTGCAAAAGAAATCTATCCATTTTTTACAATATATTTTGGTTGGATTCGCACTGATTCTGTTTTATGTGCTGTTGTTGTCAATTTCTGAATATGCTGGATTTAATATGGCATATTTTATCGCAGCTCTCAGTATTATTTTGCTGATTAGTTTGTATGTAGGAGCTATACTGCATTCGAAAAAAGCAGGAGCTAGCTTTGGGTTTGGTTTGGCTGCGCTATACGGTTTTATTTTCTTTTTGATACAAAAGGAAGACTATACTTTGTTGTACGGAAGTATTGGTTTGTTTATAGTCTTAGCCTTGATTATGTATTTCACTAGGAAACTCAACCAAGAAGGAAATAAACAACTAGCATTAAATTAATTCTCAAAAAATGGAAAAGTCAAAGTGGATAAATCTAGTGTTATATTGGATGATGTTGCTGGTTTTACGCAATAGAATATTTCTTTCAAAAATTAGAAAGCTTCCCTTTGACTTTCCTTTCCTTAATAGGATTAAAACATTCAAAACTTAAAATCGATTTTATGGATGATCTATGGTTGTATTTTGCTTTGTTTTTTATAGTTGGAATTCCTATAGTAATTCTTACTTTCTTGCTTATAATTATCAAATCGAAGCGACCTCAAACCTCTTTTGGTGAGATAATGATGTTGTTAACGTACCTAGGGATATTAATCGTTTCCGGAATTGGACTTTCTTTTCATTTTATGGAATACAACGTAGCCATTGATCCATATGATAATTGTTATACTCCATTTGCTGTTAAATATTGTTTGTCCTTATGCCTGTACTTAGTTTATTTTAATATTTCTCTTTTCTCGTTATGGTTTTGGCAAAACAAACTTCCTCCACTATTACATGTCTTTTTTTTGATAGGTCTTTGTTTAGGGTTAGTGATAAATTGTTTTGTCTTGATTCAATTAAGTTGTCATAATACTCAATCGCTAAATTACGGTGAATGTATGACTCGTTTTTTTATGTTCGCATATCCTATATTAGCTTTTATATTAGGTATTAGTCAGCTAATCGTAACTATCAAATCTGAAGTGAAAATGTCGACAACCCGACATTTTAAGAATCAATTCTTAGAGCGTTGCAATCAATTTCTTAGTCAGAGATATAGTGTGACTGTTTGGGCATTAATTTTTCTACTACCTATTTTCATAATTATTACTTTGATATTGATTTTGTTTGGTCAAGATGCAAATTCTTTAGTTAAAGTTTTTACAGACACCACAACTTGGACCTTTTCTCAAAAAAGTCATCCACCGGTTTTAACTCCTAGAGGACATTACTTGTGCACGGTAGCAGCAAAAGGAGACCCGAAAGTTGTAAAACCCATAAGGTTAGGAAAAAGACATGGCAATACTATCATTGTCAATAGGCAACTACAGATCGCAAATGCATTTGAAGAATTGATTGCAGACTATACACCAATATTGCATAGATTCATTAGAAAAAATTACGATAAATATGGCTACAACCTTTCCCTTAAAATCAATTCTAAAATGGGTTCCAATATCACGTATGTATTGATGAAACCTTTGGAATGGATATTTCTTATCTGCTTGTATCTAGGATACCAAAATCCGGAGCAAAAAATCAAAAAACAATATACATAGTTACTCCTTAGAAATAATCGTCGATTTTTTGGCAATGGATTGTAGTTCTCGCATAGTTCTTTGTAAGCCATCATTACTACCATCCAAAAATATAGTATTGCCTTTTCCTTCTTCTGCAAAATGTTTCAATGCATCTGTCCACATACTGAACAATATAAAAGAAGCATCGAGATGTGCTTTGTTCCTTTCGCTAGCGGCTTCAGCAATACCATGAGCAACTTCTTTACGGAAAAGTGCCACACCTTGGCCACGTAATTGAGCTGCTTCCTTTTCAGCCTCAGCTTGTATTTTGATGGCATTACCTTCCGCTTCCGCAGTTTTGGTTTTGGTGATGAGTAAAGCTTGCCCCTCGTTTTCTGCAGCGGCTTTTAAGTTGTTGGATGCAACAACTTGTGCCATGGAACGCATGATTGCTTCATCAAAAGTGATATCATTGATCTGTAAATCCAAAAGGTGATAACCCCATTCGCCTAATGCTTGGTCTAGTTGTTCTTTTACATGAAGAATGATTTCCGTACGGAGACTCAATATTTCAGATTGTTTTTTGGTCGCTACATAAGCTCTAACTGAACCCTCCACAGAACGAACCAATGCTTGCATCAAGTTTTGTTCGTTCATGAATTTAAAAGCGACGTTTTGTATTGTCTGATCGTCTTGATTCATAACGGCATAGAGCAACATAGCCGAAAAATTGACGTTGGCTTGGTCTAAAGTAATTGCTTGAAACTTGAGCTCTATGGATCTATTCTGAATGGATATTCTTTTAAATACGCGCTCAATAAAAGGTATTTTAAAGTTTAATCCTGGTGTTAGGATCCTTTTGTATTTACCAAAAACAGTGATGACTGCGACATTTCCTTGTGGAACGGTGGTAAAACTCAACAACAAAATCAAAACAATCAATACAATAATCGGGATAGCAATCTGCATAGTTAGATATTTTGATAAAAATACGTTTTTATTCTTATCAAAGACAGTTGTTTTAATGAGATAACAGCTTGCCGCTCATTACTCCAACCAACAATACAAAGGCAAAAACAATCATGATGAACCCGGAAAAGCGATTAATTAAATGCACGTTATGTGGCGTCAAACGGTTTCTAATTTTACCAGAAAGAAAAACTTTCAATATATCAAATGCCAATACAAAGATTAGGCACACTGCAAATGCGGTGAAACGATAACGCAATGGATGTTCAGAGGCTAGGCTTGTCGTCATCAATGTGGCTGACGCTGCGAACCAGAAAATAAAAACTCCTGGATTCAAAATATTCATAAAATATCCGCTAAAGAAAGAGGAGAGGAGTGCACTGCTCGTTTGCTTATTTTCTACTTTGGCCATTTCTTGTGCTGAAATGGGTTTTTTGAAGAATAAATTGTAGATACCAATAGCAAAAAGAAAAATACTACCCACAACACCGATGATTTTTTCGTGCGCCATGGCAGATTGAAAAAGACTGGAAAAGAAATTACAAATAACCACCACTGTAATATCACTAACAGAAACGCCTAACACAAAAAAAAGACCGTTTTTGTGGCCGTTGATAACGCTTTGCCTAATAATGGCAAAGATTATCGGTCCGACAGATATGCTAAGGATTAAGCCCATAGCAAGGCCTTTGAGAATGGCTGAAAGCATTTTTACGAGTTTTCTTTCTGGTTTTTCGGTGGCAATATAAGGAATTGTGGATAGATCGATGCTATTGTTCCTTATTTATTCAGATTTGGCAGAAAGGAAATCCTGCCATTCTGATTTGATATTGCCTTTCAATACGCGCGGAAATTTTATTTGGCTACCAACTTTCCCTCTTTTTTCTAGAAATTCTATAAAGAGGTTATCGGGTAAAACATCTACGATCACCTCTTTCAGCGTACTTTTTCTTTCCACGGCATAATCATCGTTTAAAGCCTTGAGATGCAGATCTAATAAAGTGGTAAACTTTTCCTTGTCGATGTCATCCGAACTTCCAATATACCAATGGTGCGCAAAAAAACTACCATGAGGTTCTCCTATGACCGTGTATTCCGCAATAGAAATATCCATGTCTTTTGCTGTCATGGTAATAGCTTGATTCATATTGTCTTGAGAAAGATGTTCGCCCACAAGACTTAGGAAATGCTTAATGCGACCTGTAATGATGATTTGCACATCCATTTTGTCAATAATGCGGATTGTGTCCCCAATAAGATAACGCCAAGCACCAGCGGGCGTACTGATGATGAGTGCATAATCGACATTTTCTTCTGCTTCCAAGAAAGATAAAGCCTTCGGTTGGCCAATCAATTCGCCATTTTCATCAAAATTTTGATCATTAAAAGGCAAAAACTCAAAGAAAATGCTGCCACTCGTCGCTAACCGCATTCCGGTAGCCAATTGTCTATTCTGATAAGCCAAAAAGCCTTCACTTGCAAGATAGGTTTCAATATAGGTGACTGGTTTTCCCAATAGTTTTTCAAAACCTTTCTTGTAAGGTTCAAAAGAAACACCACCATGAACGAAGAATTCAAAATTGGGCCATATATCGTGGATGCTGTTAAGCTGATATCGTTCAATGATTTTTTCCATACATAGCTGTGCCCAAGAAGGAACGCCAACCAAAAAACCAATATCCCATTCAGGTGCTTTCTTGACAATCTCTTCTATTTTTTTGTTCCAATCTTTTTCTTTGGCTATTTTTTTCCCTGGTTTGTAAAATGGTTGAAACCAAAATGGAGATTTTTTAGTAGTAATGCCACTCAGGTCGCCTGCATAATAGCCCATACCTTTTTGCAAGTCGGTACTTCCCCCAAGCGTTAGCCAACCTTTTCCAATGGATTTGTAATTGACTAGTTGGTAGCTACGAAGGCTGAGTAACTGCTTGATCATGATGATCTTGTTAGCCTTCAATAGATCTTTGGTGATAGGAAGGTATTTACTAGCCGCTTCACTTGTTCCACTGCTTAATGCGAAGAATTTTATTTTTCCGGGCCAACAGATATCAGACTTGCCCTCAATTGTTTTATGCCACCAGTCTTTGTAAATTCCATTATAGGATGTAATGGGAACGTTTTCCTGAAAGGACGCAATCAGATTCGTTTTGTCCAAAAGTATTTTGTCGAAATTGTACTCTTGTCCAAATTCGGTAAATCTCGCTTTCCGTAATAGACGAGTCAACGCCTTTTTCTGCTGACGAACAGAAGCCGCATCAGGAAGTTTGAGTGCTTTGACAAGCGATTTTGGAAGATTTATATCGAAGAGTGCCATTGAGTCACGTTTGGTGCCATCTACGAAACTAGTGATTTTTGAGAAAAGAAAAGACCTTATTGAATAATTTCAATAAGGTCTTGAAAATATAATGCAAACGTTAAAAAACTTTTTAGTAAGTATTGGATTATTGAAACGGATTACAATTTAGTAGATGCTAATAAATAATCTTCTGGAATACCTATATCAATAAAATCATTATTAAAAAGGAGTCCATTGATCGAACCAGTTTTTACCTTCTTTTCTAAAATGTCAGACTCAAAAGAAAAGGATTTAGATAAAGGTGCATTTTCAAATAATTTTTTATTCATTGCATATATTCCACCATTAATAAAACCTTTAGACTTAAACTGTTTTTCGATAAACTTAGTTATCTTTTCATATAGTATTTCTACAGTTCCATATCGATCGAAATT
>QFOI01000627.1 GCA_003241175.1 Pseudopedobacter saltans | reverse complement strand
AAAAATTCTGTGTGAAATCCTCCCCAAGCACCACCTTCGAATACTTGATTAACCTGCCGAATATATTGGGGCTTGAATTTCAAGGTTATAATCTGTCCTATTCCCATCACCACATTCCAACTTAAAATGCGGGTGTGCACCTTATTTAATTTATCATAAAATCCTTGTCGCATAACTCTCGCCTGTATGCTGTCTACCGGAGCGTCTTGTATATGTTTTAAAAACACGGTCATCATCATGCTGTCATTGTGTATATAAAGTTGGTTTTTGCTACTGTCTTGTGCAAAAGACTTAGCACTATTCCAAAACAGCAACACTGAAAACATCCATATATACTTTTTCATTTTTCTATTTTTAACGCAATTACCTGTCCACTCAAAACTTCAATCATGAAGGTACTAAATTATTATCTTTACCAAATGGCTAAAGCAAAGACCGTATTTTTTTGTAAACATTGTGGATACGAAAGTGTAAAATGGCTAGGCAAATGTCCCGCCTGTAATGAGTGGAACACTTTTGTGGAAGAAGTTGTAGATGCCGGCAATACCACCTCAAGTAAACAATCATGGTCCGATTATAAAGAAACACAACCTAAGGAAAAGAAATCCAAAATCGTTTCTCTAAATGAGGTCCAAGGTGGAGAAGAACGCCGTATTATCACTAAAGATCCTGAACTCAATCGCGTATTGGGAGGAGGAATCGTTGCGGGAAGCATCGTCTTGATTGCAGGTGAACCAGGCATTGGAAAAAGTACGCTTTTTTTGCAAAACACGTTATTGCTCCCCAATATAAAAACCTTGTACATCAGCGGGGAAGAAAGCGATACGCAGATAAAAATGCGTGCCGATCGTCTTCAGATCCAAAACGAAAATTTTTACCTACTGACAGATTCGTCCACACAATCCATATTTAAGGAAATCAAACAATTACAACCTGACTTGTTGATCGTTGATTCCATCCAAACCATGGAATCCAATCTATTGGATGCATCACCAGGAAGTATCTCCCAAATAAGAGAATGCGCTGCGGAATTCCAACGATTTGCAAAAGCCACTGGCACGCCCGTTTTTCTTATTGGACACATCACCAAAGATGGAACAATCGCAGGACCGAAGATATTGGAACACATGGTGGATGCTGTTTTACAATTTGAAGGAGATAGACATTACAGTTATCGGATTTTACGTACACTCAAAAATCGTTTTGGTAGCACATCCGAACTCGGGATTTACGAAATGGCTGGTAACGGCATGCGTGCCGTCACCAATCCATCCGAAATTTTAATTACGGAAAAAGACGAACCTCTCAGCGGAAGCGCTATCGCTGCAAGCATGGAAGGTCAAAGATCTCTTTTGGTAGAAGTTCAAGCACTTGTCACACAAAGTGTGTACGGAACTCCGCAAAGAACAGTGAGCGGTTTTGATCTTCGTCGTCTGCAATTATTGTTGGCGGTATTGGAAAAACGTGGAGGTTTTCAATATGGGATGAAGGATGTTTTTGTCAATATTGCTGGTGGCATCAAGGTGGAAGATCCGTCCATCGACTTAGCAGTCATTTCTGCGCTTCTCTCCTCTTATGAAGACATTCCGTTGCCACAGTCTGTTTGCT
>QFOI01000089.1 GCA_003241175.1 Pseudopedobacter saltans | reverse complement strand
CTTACAAGAACGTTCTGTTAGAAGTTACCCCTTTCCTGTCGCTTCCAATATATTAGGACGGCTGGGAGAAGTGGATTCTTCTTTTTTGGCTAAAAATGCGGATAAAGGATATCAGCCTGGTGATTTTACAGGAGTAACCGGATTGGAAAGGACTTATGAGTCCGTATTGATGGGGAGAAGAGGCGTGGAACGTTATTTGCGTGATAATCGTGGACGTTTACAAGGACATTGGGAAAAAGGCATGTATGATACTGCAGCCAAAGCAGGAAAAAATCTTTTTTCTACTATGGACATTGGTTTGCAACAGTTAGGTGAAAAACTTTTTCAACATAAGATTGGCGCTGCAGTAGCTTTAGATCCCAAAACTGGCGGCATATTGGCAATGATTACTGCTCCAACCTTTGATCCTAATTTGTTGTCTCCTGCCAATCGCCGTAAAAACTACGGAAAACTCATATTGGACACCGCTCGTCCTATGTGGAATCGTGCCATCCAAGGTCAATATCCTCCGGGTTCTACTTTCAAACCTTTAAATGCTTTGGTGGCATTAGATGAAGGATTGATAACGCCTAACTTCGGGGTGGATTGCGGAGGTGGCTATTCGGGTTGTGGTAGATTTATTAGATGTACACACAGTGGTGGAGGTCACGCAGCTAATCTTCGTTTGGCGCTAGCTAATTCTTGCAATACTTATTTTTCCATTACCTACCGTATGGAAGTGGATAATCCAAAGTATGGTAGTGTCAAAAAAGGCTATATGGCATGGAAAAAATACATGAATGAATTTGGATTGGGTAGAAAATTGGGTGTAGATCTGCCAAGTGAGCAAACTGGCAATATTCCTGATACTTCCGGTTACAATAAGGACTTCAACGGGCACTGGAATAGTTGTAGTAACGTAACGCTTGGTATTGGACAAGACCGTATGACTGCGACGCCTTTGCAATTGGCTAATGAAGCGGCATTGATTGCCAATGGTGGATTTTTCTATACACCTCATTTAGTGGATCATATCCAAGACGAGGATGATGATGACAAAAAAATGATGGCTCCTTACAGACAAAAACATAATGCACTCAATATTAATTCCGCTGCTTTTGAAGCCGTGCACAAAGGTATGGCAGATGTGGCAACAGAAGGAACGGCGGATATGATCCATGTTCCTGGAGTGAAATTTGCAGCAAAAACCGGTACAGCACAGAATCCTCACGGTAAAAACCATGCCGTGTTCATTGCGTATGCACCTGTAGAAAATCCTAGAATTGCTATTGCAGTCATTGTAGAAAATTCTGGTTACGGTGCTACTTGGGCAGGTCCGATTGCGGGCTTTATGATGGAAAAATATTTGAATGATAGTCTTACCGAAGGTAGCAAAGCGGAGGTGGAAAGATTCTCCCAAGTGAACCTTATTCCTGATGCGATCAAGCATTGGTATTATGTAAAAGATTCACTCAAACAAGCTAAAATTTTGAACCAGGCTAGTAAAGGAGTGGATTCTATTCCTGCCGCCAATCTTTTCCGTCAACAAGAGCAACCAAAAACTTTGTTTGATCCGGAAGCAGAACCTAACAAGAGAGAAAATGGAGATGCCGATGACAGCATTCCTTATTCTCCTAGATGGAATAACAGAAATACCATTGTCTTGCCTGATGACAAAAGAATAAAAGGCAAGAATGTAAACAATAAAAACAATTAGAACTGTGCCATGGCGGAACGTGAAAAGGAACTAGCAAAAGGTGTGGATTGGATAGTTATCCTTCTATATGCTTTACTTGTCGCAACGGGGATCATGTGCATATTCATGGTTGAGTATAAGGCGGATATCAATGTTTTTGAAAATTTTGTTTCTGGAAAAACCGATTACAGCAAACAGTTGATCTTTGCGGGTATATGTGCATTGGTGGGAACTTTTATATTGTTGAGTGACAGTAAGCTATATACTGCAATGGCTAATCTTTCCTATGCCTTTGGAATTTTGCTTATGCTTTTGACTTTTGTTATTGGGAAAAACGTTAATGGTTCAAGAAGCTGGATTCCATTAGGCGGCGGTTTTAATCTTCAACCAGCGGAACTGTGCAAAATTTTCACTTCATTGGCTCTGGCCAAATATCTTTCCATGCAGGATCTGGATTTTACGAAGGTAAAATCTCAACTGATTGCATGTGCAATAGCTTTAGGACCTGCGATGTTGTCCATCATGCAAAACGAAACGGGTTTGGCATTGGTGTATTTCAGCTTTTTCATTGTCATGTTTAGGGAAGGTCTTCCAGGTTGGATTTTGATATTGGGATTTTCTTTTGCGGCTTTAGTCGTTGCAACCTTGATTGTCGAGCCTAACACGCTTGCAATCATTTTGACTTTGATTGCTGCGATTGCTGTTTACATACTACGCAAACAAGTGAAACGCAGTCGAGGATTGCTTCTTTTTATCATTGCTATCTGGATCGGTTGCGTTGGCGTACAAAGGTTTGTCGTTCCTTATATATTCAATAATGTTTTTCAGTGTTATCAATCGACTCGTATCTATGCGATGGTTGGTAAGGAATATGATTGTGGCCAAAAGCGCAGTAGTAAAAAAAGAGAAGCGGAAGATAAAAAAGTTGCTAAGCCGGATGATTACAATGTGCGTCAAAGTAAGATTGCCATTGGGTCTGGACGGTTGTTAGGACGCGGCTTTTTAAAGGGGACTCAGACAAGGGGAAAGTATGTACCCGAGCAACAGACGGACTTTATCTTTACGTCCATTGGGGAGGCCTTTGGCTTTTTGGGGAGTTTCGCATTTCTTATGCTATATATTGGTATGTTGTTTAGGATCATCTGGATTGCGGAACGTCAACGAAGTACGTTTAGTCGTGTATATGCCTATTGTGTCGCCTCTATTATATTTTTCCATGTAATGGTTAATGTTTGTATGACGATAGGATTGTTTCCGATTGTTGGTATCCCGTTGCCATGGGTGAGCTATGGAGGTTCGTCTCTATTGACGTTTACCATATTGATATTTATATTGCTTCGTTTGGATATGGATAGAAATAAAATTCTTCGATAAAAAAATAAAATTCTCTATGAAAGTGCTGTGCGATTATCTTTGCACCTCACAATAGCAATTGAAGCATGTTTAACCTAATTCTTTTTGGTCCTCCCGGAAGTGGGAAGGGGACTCAAAGTGAAAATATCATCGCCAAATATGGTTTGGTACATATCAGTACCGGAGACTTGTTGCGCGCTCAGATCTCAGCCGGAACACCTTTGGGTTTGGAAGCCAAACTCATTATGGAAAAAGGTGAATTAGTTCCTGACAATGTTGTCATCGGAATGATCAACGATGTGATGTCCTACAACAAAGATGCAAAAGGATTTTTGTTCGACGGTTTTCCAAGAACAGTGGCACAGGCGGAGGCTTTGGACGAATTGTTGGCTTACAGTAATGAAAAAGTAAATTTGTTTGTTTCCTTGAAAGTGGAAGAAAATGAATTGCTTAAACGCCTTTTGAACAGAGGTTTGACAAGTGGGCGTGCAGATGATCGCAATGAAGACGTCGTAAAAGACAGAATCAAGGAATACAATAAGAAAACAACTGCCGTCGCTGAATATTACAAGAAAAAAGGCGCTGTTGAAGAGGTTGTAGGCGTAGGCTCTATTGAAGAAATTTTCGGCAATATTAGCAAAGCAATAGACTCGCACCAATAGTCGATTGTCAATATAACTAAACAGAAAAGCAGGCTTTAAGTCTGCTTTTCTGTTTTGATAACATAAATGCAATAACCATTTTGCATAAATTGTTTACATTTATAGCTTTAAAGAAATACAAAATCTCCTCTTACAAAAGAATTTTCGTTTTGATATGAAACAAAAAATTATCGTTGGCTTGGGCCTTTTGACTTGTACATTGTCCTCCGTTTTTGTTGGCTGCTCCAGCTCAAAAAAAACAAGTACCACTTCAAAAGTGGAAAGTGCCAAATCTTTAGAAGGAATTGACAAGGTTAAGCATGTTGTGGTTATCTACATGGAAAATCACAGCTTCGATAATCTTTACGGTCAGTTTGAGGGTGCTAATGGATTGTCCAATGCAAGCCAAGAAAGTATTACACAGCTTGACAGAGAGGGAAAAGTGTATAAATATCTACCTCCAATACCAAGGTCGAGTGTTTTTCCTACTAATTTGGCAAATGGATATTTCAATATAGACCAATATGTTCCTGCCGACCAAGAATCGCCAGATGTACTTCACCAATATTATCAGGAAAGAGCACAGATCAATGGCGGGAAAATGAATAAGTTTGCTACTTATAACAGTACGATGGGGATGACAATGGGATACTATAAAACGTCCTTGTTGCCATTGTACCCCATAGCCAGACAATACACGCTTTGCGACAATTTTTTTCATAGCGCTTTTGGCAGTTCGTTTTTAAATCACCAATGGTTGATTGCGGCTGCAACACCTTATTTTCCGAATGCTCCAGAGCATTTACGCGCTAAACTTGACAGTGCGGGAAATTTGGAAAAAGATGGTTCGGTTACGCCTGATGGCTACGCGGTCAACACGATTTTTTCGATTAATCAGCCACACCCTTCTGCTGCAAAGAAAATTAATCTTGTGCCTAATCAGACGAATCCAACTATTGGAGACAGGCTAAGTGATAAAGGTGTTTCCTGGGCTTGGTATTCTGGTGGCTGGGATGATGCTATGGCTGGACATCCAGATGGATTGTTCCAATACCATCATCAACCATTTATCTATTTTGAAAGATACAAAGATGGATCAAAAGATAAGGCTGAACACCTAAAAGACGAAAAGGAATTTATAGCTTCTGCAAAAGCGGGAACTTTACCAGCTGTTTCTTTCGTCAAACCTCTAGGGAAATTCAACGAGCATCCAGGTTATGCCAATGTGGTGACAGGTGAGCGTCATGCAGTTGAGCTCATCAATGCTGTATTAAATGGACCAAATGGAAAAGATGCCGTAGTAGTTCTGACTTATGATGAGAATGGTGGTTTTTGGGATCATGTGGCACCACCAGTTATTGACAAATGGGGGCCGGGAAGTCGCATACCAGCTATAATCATTTCTCCTTTTTCCAAAAAAGCTTATATTGACCATACGCAGTATGAAACAGTTAGCATATTGGCTTTTATAGAAAAACGTTGGGGTTTAAAGCCACTCAATAGTCGTGACGGGAACGCTAATCCTCTAAGTGGTGCATTTGACTTCAGTCAGCAATAGCTTTTGAAATTATAGTTGTGTGAAAAAAGCCTGGCGGTTTATAGTTGTTTTTTTATTGGTTTTGTTTTCTTTTCAATTGTTGATGTCTTTTAGAAAAGAGGATAAGAATGCTAGTGAACACATAAGACTAGATCTCGTACAACAATTAGAGCAGTTTTCTAATTATGTAAAGGATACGTTTACTATATTGATTGAAAAAGGTGCTCCTGAATCCCAATTGCAGCAAGCCTTTCTAACAACTAGGCTATACTATAAGTCAGTGGAATGGGCTGCTGAATATTTTACTTATTCAACAGCGAAAACAATTAACGGGGCTCCAAAATCGGAAATTGATATAGTAAGTCAAACTATATCTAGTCCTAATGGACTTCAGGTTATTGAAGAAATACTTTTTCCCCATTATGATTCTAGTCGTAAAAAGGATCTTGAAAATGAAGTTCATTTGCTTGCGGATAATATAGGATTACTTCAGGCTTATTTCCATAATATTGAGATTCAGGATTGGCAGATTTTGGATGCGTGCAAATTAGAAGTTTTTCGTGTGGAAACGCTCGGATTGACTGGTTTTGACAATGCTTTGACACTAAAGTCAATGCAGGAAAGTGCCGTGGCTTTACACTCCTTGAGGAACGTAATGAAGTGCTATGAAGAAGAGGACAATGTAGGCGATATTCTATTCTCCCAAGCGAACCGATATCTGGTCTCAAATACAGATTTCATACAATTTAATCGAGCGTATTTTATTAAGCAATTTGCCAATCCTTTAAGTCGTCTTATTGAACTGACGAGAAGAAAATATGAAAAATCGGCTTTGCAATACAATCGACTATTGAGACAAGATGCGTTGACGTTGTTCGATTCTGGCGCGTTTAACCCCGATGCCTATTCTCCAATATTAGACTCTAAAAATAGATCTGAAAAAATAGCGTTAGGAAAAGCATTTTTTAATGATAAATCTCTGTCTGGCACACAAACTAGAAGTTGTGCTTCATGCCATATTGAAGAAAAAAGTTTTGCTAATAATCTAATAAAAGAAAAAAGTATTGATGGAAAAGGGCTTATTGATAGAAACACGCCAACACTTATCAATACGGCTCTACAGCCTCAACAGTTTTATGATCAAAGATCAGAGAATATTGAGGACCAAGTCGTGGACGTCATCCATAACCCCAAAGAAATGAAAGGCTCTATAACTTTTATGTTGACTGCTATAAAGTCTAATAGGAAAATAGATTCCTTAGCGAAAAAAGCCTATCCAGACAAGGGAGTTTTGGGTCAAGATGATGTGGTTGAATCACTGTCTTTATATGTAAGGAGTCTGGTGAAACTCAATAGTCGATTTGATAGTTATATGCAAGGAGAGGATAATGCAATGACTACAACTGAAATTGACGGGTTTAACCTTTTTATGGGAAAGGCACAATGTGGAACCTGTCATTACATGCCTTTGTTTAATGGTGTATTTCCTCCAAAATATATTACACAGGATGTGGAAGTTCTAGGCGTTCCATCTTCTGCTACAAGTAAAGAATTGGATCAAGATAGAGGTATTTGGAATGTATTGCAAAAACAAGGTATGTATGATTTGCTTCTGCTAGAAGAGTTTGATCATGGATTTAAGACAGTCAGTGTTCGGAATGTGACAAAAACGGCACCTTACATGCATAATGGCGCTTTTGCGACACTAGAGGAACTCATGGATTTTTATAATGAAGGTGGTGGAGTTGGAAAGGGGTTGAATGTCCCAAATCAAAGTTTGAGTTCTAATAAATTAAATCTTACACCCAAAGAGATTGCTGACATCATTGCTTTTATGCATGCATTGGAAAGTCGTTAGATACAAGCGATTTTTGTACTTTCTTTATTGACAATTTTTTTATTCTTTTTTCTTTTTCTGTTCAACCAAATGATGAATCCTGTTACTGGAAGACTTGCGCCTATTAAGGAGGTGAGGCATGCCAAAATTTTACTAGGTAAGCCAAAGATTGTTCCTACATGTAATTCAAAATTATAGTTGTACATCCGTTCTCCCCATTTTTTATCCTGAAATGGCTTGTTCTTGGCAACAATAGAGTGATTAACTCCTTCCCAAACATAATATAACTGACTATGGTTTTTTCCGGATTTCGAAAGAAAATTTGCGGCGTAACTATCATTCTCTTTTGTTGGAAGCCTCAAATATATGAGTTCATTATTGCGTTGAGTTAACTTGTTTGCTTCATTGTAAAAAACATCTACTGTATCACGGTTATTGAAATGATTTAAGGGTAATACATATTTCGATTCGTATTTTTCTTCTTTTGTTTTGCCTGTTAAGGTCCATTTGGAAAAATTATTAAACCACTTAAATGAATAAGCAATTCCTGTGGTGATTAATATAAAGCTAAATGCAAATGCATAAAAGCCCAGAACATTATGCAAATCTATATTGAGACGTTTCCATTTAGCTTTAAATTTAATTTTAAAGCTTTTGTCTCTGGTGCTTTGATTCCATTTTTTTGGATACCACCAGATGAGCCCAGTTATTATTGTTATAAGGAATAAAATACAACTTGTGCCTACTACGGGACTTCCTATTTTGCGTGGTAGCCATATCCATCTATGGCCAGCTCTAACGAATAGAAGAAATTTGCTTAGCCTTGCTTCCTCATTGTTTTTTACAAATAACACTTTCCCATTGTAGGGATTAAAGTATGCGGTAAGATAAGTACTGTCTTGAGTTCTAAAGCCAATATATCCAGTTTGTGTTTTGCTTCTGTATGAAATGGAAGATATCTCAATTGGGCTTCCATATCTGCTATTGGAAAGGTAATCTTTTGCGTTCGCAAGGATTTTTGACGGTTTGACAAAGTCTTTTTCCTCTTTCGTAATTCGTTCTTCAGGATTGGCAAAATAATCCATTTCATCGCGGAATACCCATAAAGCGGCCATAAGACAAACTATAAATACTACTATTCCTGAAGTCAATCCCAGCCACAAGTGTAACCATTCCAAGATCTTTCTGAAGGTTGATTTTTGGTTTCGTTTTTGATTTTTCATATTCAAACAAATAATTATAGGCGTTTGGCTCCTAAATGAACCAAACGCCTACTTTAAAAAATTGTCAACTAGAACTTTACACTTATGTTAAAAGATACATTTCTTGGCATCTGAGGCGTTCCTGTGGCATTCCAGTATTTTTGGTTGCTAATATTATTGACTGCCAAACCGGCACGCCAATTTTCAGCATCATAAAATAGGGAACTATTGATTATTGTATAAGACGGAAGAGTGACTGTGTTGGCTGCGTTGAAGAAGCTTTTGTCAACATAGTTCATGCCCGCACCCATTCCAAAATGTTCCAAAGATTTAATCTTTTTAAACCTATAACTTACCCAAAGGTTAGCTACATTTTTAGGGCTTGCAACTGTCAGTAGTCCTGTTCCTGTAGTCGCTTTAAGATAAATGTTTTTGTTATACACATAGCCTGCCGTTATGGATAATTCATTTAGAGGATGTGCTTTGAGGTCGAATTCCCATCCATTACTTTTTTGTTGTCCATCTTGATATATTGTTTTGTCGGGATCTGTTCTGGGTGCATCGTTGATTTTTATGTTGTAATAACTAATAGATGACACTAAACGATCTTTCATTAAATTAAACTTTATTCCAGTCTCCCATTGGTTGGCAAATGAAGGTTTGTAGAAGAATAGTGATCCATCAGGTTGAGTGCCTGTATTATAGTTGGTGAAACCACTAGTATAGTTTCCAAAAATGGATATTATATTTAGTATGGGTTGGTAAACTAGACCAAATCTTGGTGCCCAAGAAGTTTGGTTATATCCTCCTGCACCTTGCGACATGAATCTATCGTAGCGCACACTTCCTAAAACCATAAGACCGTCTGTAATGTTGATCAAGTCAGAAAAATAGGAAGCAACACGATTGTTAACTGAGTTGGAATTCGTAGTTTGGATATTGGCATAAGCATTGTTTACATCTTGGTTAGAAAATAGTCTGGTAGATGTATAGTAATTAATAGTCCCAAGCGTTGGTGTTCCCCTACTATATCTTTTTGAAACATAGTTGAAGTAGTCAAATCCCACCAAAATTCGATGACGCATTCCCAAAAAGTTCACGTCTCCATTGAAGTTTTGTTGTAAATCGGATGTGTTTGTATTAATAGGACCAAAATCTCCACCAGCGATTCTAACCATGCTGTCCCTTTGTAAAAAATATATATAACCTTGAAGACTTTTGTTTAGATCCTCATTAATGAATGCAACATTTGTTGTAGAAGTCCATTTTTCAGATAGTTTATATTCCGCTTTGGCAAAAGTTCTAAAGTTATTGGCAATAGCATTGAAACTATTGTCAAAAAAAGCTTGGTTGTATTTTATAGGCAATTCTTTTAGGCTGGTAATACCTAATGTATCATAATTGCTAATGTATTGTGTCTTAGTTACATCTTCTCGGTACATTTCAATATCAAGTGATAATTTCAGTTTATCTGTTGCTTGATATATTAGACTTGGCGCAAAAAACAATCTATTGTTGTGTCCAGCAATCATAAAAGAACCTTGTCTATTTACGGCTGCATTCGCTCGTAACAATAAAGTCTTTTCTTTGTTTAATGGTGTATTGACATCTGCTGTAACCCTTTGTAATCCATAAGTGCCAACTGTATAGGCCACTTCAGTTTTTGCTTCCCTGAAAGGCTGTTTAGTCACCAGGTTGACAAGGCCTCCATACGATGCAATGGCATTTCCAAACAAAGTACCGCTTGGCCCTTTCAGAACTTCAATAGCTTCAATGTTAGCAGGGTCAAGGCTACTTCTACCAACGCCTAAATAAGGCATTCCGTTTCTTGCTCCAATTGATGTGGAAAAACCTCTTGACATAATACTGGTGCCTCCAGCGGGATCTACAGATACTGTAGCGCCAGTTACATTGGCTAAGGCTTGTTGTATGTTAGTGACATTTTGTTCTACTAAAAGTGCGTGGGGTACTAGGCTGTACACTTGTGGATTCTCAAGGTTTTTCATTTTCATGTTTCCTAAATCATCCGTTTCGATTTTTATTTTTCGCTTAGTTGTATTCACCTCAACAGTTTCTAGTTGGACTAAGTCCATATTTAGAATAAAGTTATATACAGAGTCAGCACTGATATCAGAAAAGCTTTTCCCCATGAGTAGATAATCATTTGTCCATAGTTGGACATCAAATTTTTTTTCTGGAAGTTTTGGAATGGTAAAATATCCATCTTGGTCAGAGGTTGTATTAACCTTTGTCGTAGGAATAAGTACTTGGATGCCCGAAACGGATTTTCCTTCACGGGTTTTGATTACGCCTTTCAATTGGTGGTCTTGCGCATTGGCAGTTAGTATGGCTGTTAGGCTAAGGGTTAGGCTTAACAAATGTCGAAGGATTTGTCTGCTGATCACTTTTGACGAGATTTTAATATTAGTTAATTTAGAAACGGCGGCGAAGTTATT
>QFOI01000626.1 GCA_003241175.1 Pseudopedobacter saltans | reverse complement strand
ATTATTAGAGGATTAGAAACATTCGCTCATCTATTTTATGAAAAAGGAATTTATCTCTCTTTTTAGGGTCAAGTTTGTTGTTGGTGACAACACCAACAATGGCGAAGGTAACTTCTAAATTATAAAGGCAACTGTATAAAAATAGTCAGTATATTTACATTTTAACACTTCATTTTAAGAAACTTTTATTTATGCAAGGTAACTCTACCCTTAGAACCCTATTGGGTTTCTTTTCTCTATTTTTATGTCATGTATCTTTCAGTCAGACTTGTGCTACTCAAGAACGAATGAGTAATACCAATATAACATTGGATTATGAAAATGACAATAGCACTGCCACTAATCCTTATTCTATAACGAATGCCAATCTACTCGGAAATGGTGCCACGATAGTGTTAAATATGAGGATAAATAGGATTGGAAATGGTGGTACACAAATACAATCAACTTTAGACATTTCATTTGGGGGAACTAAGTACGTTACAATTACCAATCCTGCTGGAACCAACCCTGCAAACGCGACGGTAACTACTTATGGAGGTGCTACGACTTCATCAAGCAGCATTACAATGGTAAGTAGTACAGATGGTACTTATGCATCATTTTCGATCACTTTACCAGGTTCAACAGGTACCAATATTACGCCCATTCCTAATTCTGGCAACTTGGTTTTTGACTTTAAGTCCAACTACAGCACTGGTCCTAGCGGAGATTTTCATATCAATTCCATAAGTTTCAAAGCTTGTCCTATTACTTTTACTGGCAATGTCTTTAATGACAAAGACGGACTTAATGCAGGTGGCGTTAATCCATCTGGATCTGCCACAATTCCTAGTAGTTTGTATGTAAACCTTGTCAACAATACAACTAACACCGTTGTAAGTTCCGGTGTGGTCAGTACTACCAATGGTAGTTACACGGTAGCATCGGCAGGAACGCTTGGTGCACAGCCTAGTGCTGGATATTCCTTGATATTGTCTACCGCATCGACAAGTACTACGGCGGCCATAACATCAGGTTGGACTATTGTTGGACAGAGTACAACTAACGGTGGTAGCAATGTTGGGACAGGAGGTACCGGGAAAATGACAGCTACTTATAATGACAATACTTCCAATGTTAACCAAACAGCCTATTTTGGAATTGATCAGATTCCAACTGCCAATGCTGTAAATAACACTGGGATAAGCCCTTCGTATTTTAATTTAACAGATCTGTCTGGATACAAAGGGATTTTATCCAGCAGTTCCGTTGCTTCTCCTTTATCAGGTAGTGATCCAGAAGACGGAACACTCGGCACCGGAAAATCTTTTAAAATTATTTCGATAACAAGTGATACTAGATTATTCTATGGTTCCAGTGCTGCTGCGGGAATCGAATTGAATACAACCGCAAATCCTTTGCCCTATACAATCTCTAATTATGATCCTACCTTGTTGCGCATCTATGGCATTGGTACCGGTTATGGGGCCTCTTTTACTTATTCCGCCCTGGATGCGGCCTCGGTTTCGTCAACTACAGTAAATTATAAATTGACCTCTAACTTTGTTCTACCAGTCAAATTGACTGATTTTAAAGCTACAATAGTAAATGGGCAAGCTGTTTTGAATTGGGTAGGTACGTCGGAAG
>QFOI01000625.1 GCA_003241175.1 Pseudopedobacter saltans | reverse complement strand
ACAAATTAGATTCCAATGCGAAAGCTTGGGGATTGTTACCATTGGAAGTAAATGGCAACTTGAGATGGTCGATTACGGACGATCTAATCCTAAAAAGCGATGTCAACTATTGGACAGGAACATGGGCTTTGGATGCAGCC
Organism: Pseudopedobacter saltans; assembly: GCA_003241175.1. Classification (GTDB taxonomy): domain Bacteria; phylum Bacteroidota; class Bacteroidia; order Chitinophagales; family Chitinophagaceae; genus Rhizosphaericola. The sequence continues at coordinate 1,489 of QFOI01000625.1, read as the reverse complement.
AATAATCCGATACGCATGAAATCTGTTGTAAACCTAAACGCAGGTCTTGAATTTGAAATTACGCAAGGTTTTAGCCTTTGGGTGAAAGCCAACAATATCCTAAACAACAAGTATCAACGCTGGAATCAATATGAAAACTTAGGGTTAAATGTTTATGGAGGACTTATTTTTAACTTCTAAATAAACATCGACAAATAAGATTTTAACCATAAATATCCATTTTTTGACCTTTTTACACCTTAAAAGAGGATATACCTTTGCACCTCGAAATTATAGAGACACAATCTAACCTCTGATTTCTTTTATAACTAATAAATAAAATTTCTAAACGGAGATTTGTCTCTACGATTGAAGAAACAAATAGATAGACATCTTAATAAATCTATCTAAAATTATTTATTATCTATCATAAAAACATGAGGTGTTCATTTTTTTGCACGCTTGGAATTTTATCTTTTTTGTTGTTTTCCGAAAAAACGGAAGCCCAGAATTACGCCACAGTAAATTACAAGATTACAGTTCCAGCCAATAGCAGTGGTGGTTCTACGACAGACTATACTATTGACATATCTCTTACCCCTATTGGAGTATATATAACAGCGGCAAGTAGTAACGGCTATAATTATAATATATCATTTAAACTTACTACAACTATTACCAACTATAATGGAAGTGCCAATACCTTTTGGAATTTTAATGTCGGTTTTTACAATAGCAATTCGGCAAGAAATCATAAAGTCAACATCAACTCTTCAGTAACATTGGCAAACGGCACAAAAGAGTATAGTCTAATGACAAATATTAACACATATGTAAGTGAAAGTAACAATTATACAGCTGGTCAAACATATCCAATATTGAGTGAACTTGGATATACTTTTCTAAATATTGATACATATGTTGCAGGACACCAAACTACCATTAACAGCGACGGAACGGGAGGCGAAAATGGAGTAACTCAGACTACTTCAAACAATCATTCTGACCCCAGCATAAAAGCAGCATCCTATTCTCTTCCTATCAAATTATCAAGTTTTGGAGGACAATACGAAAACCATTCTGTTTTCTTGAAATGGACAACCGAAACAGAGATTAACAATAAATACTTTGTAATCGAAAGATCAGCCAATGGTGTACAATTTGACTCTTTAGCCTCAGTAAATGGGGTCGGCAATTCCAGTGTATTGACTGATTATAGTTATCAAGATAGAACATACCTTAATGGCAACAATTATTACAGACTTAGGCAAATTGATTTTGATGGAAAAAGTTCAAATTCAAATATCATCAAAGTTTCAGCAGCAATAAATACGGTCTCCAACAACAACATTTACCCTAATCCAGGAAATGGAAACATTACGATTAGTGGAGATTGGAGCTCTTTTTCCAATGTAAGTGTAAGTAATATGATAGGTGCAACTGTTATCTCCAAAGTACTCAACTCCAATCAAATACAATTACCGGCAAGTCTAACGCCTGGTATGTACTT
>QFOI01000088.1 GCA_003241175.1 Pseudopedobacter saltans | reverse complement strand
TGTGCTGAGTATTGTGTTGTTTTTAATCCCAAAAATTGGTGCAAAAAGAGTAAATCTATTTGTCACTGCTATCAATTTTGCATGGGGTATCCGTAATTTTACTATTTATTCTACTTGTTCAGGTGGTATTTGTCCCGCCAGGAAAATAGGTTTGTTTATTTCCCTAATATTGGTTTTCGGTGTTTTTGTAATGTCCATGTTGCCAACAACAAAAGTTAAAAGGTCGGACGCATTTAGACAATAAGTTTTTTGAGATAATATTTGAAAGCTTGGCGGCTGATCATCTCTGCTCCCAAACTTTCGAGGTGTTGCGTATATACTTGACAGTCAATCAACTCGATGCCTTCGCTTTTTAATTGTTGAACAAAAGAAATAAAGGCAAACTTACTGGCATTAGAAGCTTTGGCAAACATGCTTTCTCCAAAAAATATTTTTCCCAGTTTGATACCATAAAGACCGCCCACAAGTTCACCATCCAGCCATGCTTCAGCGCTGTGGGCATAACCCAATTGATGCATTTGGTTATAAGCCTGTTCAACTTCGTCTGTAATCCAAGTACCATCCTGATCCTTTCTGTCAACGTTTTTGCAATTGGCCAATACTTTGTCAAAAGATTTGTTTGTAGTGAATCTATACGTTCCTTTATTGAACAAATTGCGCATACTATGACTGACTACTAATTTTTCCGGAAAAAGCACAAAACGAGGATCGGGACACCACCAGAGAGGCACGCTGTCCTCAAACCATGGGAAAATACCGTTTTGGTAGGCTAATAGGATTCTTTCGGGACGCAGATCACCGCCCATGGCCAGTAGGCCATCTTCCAATGCTTCGTCAACAGGAGGAAACCACAGATTTTCGTCTAGGATATGTAAAGGCAAGAGAAAATTCTTGATAAGAAGTGAGAACTATTTTTTGCTTTCTATGGTGGCGTTGATACCTCTGTCTATTATGGCATCACGCATGGGTTTTAAGTATTCGTAATCGCCGTTTTTGACGGCATACTTTCCTTTTGTGTGAATGAAGAGCGCACATTGCTCCGCTTGCTCGGGTGTGTGGTCACATATTTCGATCAATGTTTCTATCACCCATTCAAAAGTGTTGATATCGTCATTCCACAACACTAGACTGTAGGAGAATGCCTCAGCCTCCAATACATCCACCTCTTGCGACGACTCCTCCCAAGGAAGAACGGAATTATTAAATAACAACCTATCCATAACCGCAAATTTACAAAAAAACGATTAACCTTCTAGATATACACTATCTGTTTGGCTGTTGTTGTTGCCACCCCATTCAACTTTAACTTTTTGTGAAAAATAAGTGTCGATGGTGCGTCCAATATAATCAGCTTGTATAGGAAGCTCGCGGTTAAAACGTCTATCAATAAGTGCACAAAGCTCCACTTTTGCAGGTCTGCCAAATGTCAATAACGCATCCAAAGCGGCTCTAACCGTGCGACCAGTCCACAAAACATCATCGATCAATATGACGATCTTATCCTGTATGCTAAAATTGATTTCTGTTTCGTTTGCAATATGAATCTCTGTACGGACATCGTCTCTGTAGAAAGTAGTGTCAAGTTTACCGTAAAGCACTTTTTCGGATGGGATCAGGGATTTTATTTCTGCAACAATACGATCGCTAACAAATATACCCCTTGGTTGCATACCGATAATAACCGTATTTTCAAGTTCAAGATGGTTTTCCAATATCTGATGTGCCAGTCTTTTGAGACTTAGTTTGACTTGTTTGTCTGTAAGGATTGATTTCATAATATTCTAACAAGACCACGACGCTTGTACGTCAAATATAAAAGGCTAAAGTTATAGTATTTATTATTTTAGATGTTTTTTTTCTACATTTAGCTGGTCTAAATACTTATCACATGCTTCAACGAAGAAAATTTTTACAACTTGGTTCATTAGGTTTCGGCAGTTTGTTTGCCAATAATATTTTTGCCGCTGGTGGAAAGACAGGCAAAAAACCATTGGTCATATCCACATGGGATGCAGGCCTTGCCGCCAACAAAGATGCATGGCAAATATTGCGCTCTGGTGGTCGAGCATTTGATGCTGTGGAAAAAGGTGTTATGGTGACGGAGTCTTCCATAAATTGCTGTGTTGGCTTAGGAGGCAATCCAGATAGAGATGGTATTGTGACGCTGGATGCATGTATTATGGACGAGTTTGGCAATGCCGGTGGCGTATTAGCGTTAGAACGGATCAAACATCCCATTGCTGTTGCTAGACGTGTATTGGAAAAAACACCTCATGTCTATCTGGTTGGTGATGGTGCACAGATGTTCGCTGTAGAACAAGGTTTTCCTTTGGAGCCACAAAAACTTTCGGATGAGGCGGAAAAAGAATACAAAAAATGGTTACAAAAATCAGAATACAAACCCCAAATAAATATTGAACAAAAACAGGGTGGCCTGCAAAAAGGGCAAGTCGCAGCAGTACCCAATCGACTGTCCAATGGTGCCTTTAACCATGATACGATTGGCATGATAGCTATTGATGCCAATGGGAATCTAAGCGGTAGTTGTACAACAAGCGGAATGGCGTTTAAGATGCGTGGAAGAGTAGGAGACTCGCCCATTATTGGAGCAGGTCTTTATGTAGACAACGAAGTCGGCGCAGCTGTTTCCACTGGTTTGGGTGAAGAAGTGATTAAAGTTTGTGGAACGCATTTGGTTGTTGAGTTGATGCGTCAAGGTTATTCACCCGAAAATGCTTGTAAAGAAGCGGTAAGGCGTATTGTCAAACACAACGGTGAACAGAAATCAAAAGATATTCAGGTTGGCTTTTTGGCACTCAACAAAAAAGGCGAATATGGCGCATACTGCATTCAGTCTGGTTTTAGTTTCGCTGTTTGTGATTCAGATTCGCACAATGAGTTGATAGCATCGAAACACATGATTTGAGTTATGAATGATTAGTTACTAATTTAAGAGTTTTTTCGATTGTAGATTTTAAATGGTTGGCTCAAATTTTATCACTTGTATTGGTTAAAAATTGTAAGTGTAGCAAATTTGATAATTGGTGGTCTTAAGTTAATTTGCAATATCAAATATATTTATGCGCAAATTTTCAATTTATTTTGGTTTAATGTTAATATTGTTATTTGCTTCTTGCAATAAAAAAAGGAGAGAATGCGAAAAATTTGTAGAAAAGAATTTGGATAATTCTTTTATGGAATTTAAAAATCTTGCAATAGGAATAAGAAGTTATAACAGAAAGAATTTTTTAAATCCTTTTATTACAGAGGATTATATAGCTGTGTTAATAACTTTTTTTGATAGTAGCTATATAGATTCGACACGTAAAAATATAGGTTACCGACTTAATCTTAATATGGAGACAGGTAAAGTACTTAATGACAATTATGAAAGCATAAATAAATATCTACCCCTCTCAAAAAAAGAAAAATTAGATAGTGTTGCTTCCTGTTTTTTTAAATACTCAATAGCCTATATTGCGTATTTGCCATCAAATGATCTTTTGGTTGCACTTCAAGAACAAGAGCATTCTGATTTAATAAGAACTAAAAATGTTAGTCGTTATGAAAAAAAGCATAAGTTGTCTCATATTAAGCAGGATTGGTATCAAATAATATGGGAGTAACTGTTCACATCTAAACCATTATATGGACATTGAGCCACTGATAAACAAAAAGACGCTGGCAAATATTACCAGCGTCTTTATAACATTAAATGGAATGATAAATTATTCAACAACCTCTACTTTTTTAGTCGGCTTGTGGTTTATATTTCGGATGGCGATTTGTCTCGCAGTGTTTCCTGCAAATTCAGCAAAAGCTTTTCGCACAATTTCATCTTCTCCATCCATCGCAGGCAAGCCTTTGTCACCGCCTTCGCGAATACTTTGCACAATAGGGATCTGTCCTAATAGTTCTAGGTCATATTCGCTAGCTAGTTTTTTGCCACCATCTTTTCCGAAAATATAATATTTGTTTTCGGGTAGTTCGGCTGGCGTAAAATACGACATGTTTTCCACCAAACCCAATATGGGAACATCAATCTGCGCTTGTCCGAACATGGCAATTCCTTTTTTGGCATCCGCCAAAGCTACATCTTGAGGTGTAGTGACAATAACAACTCCTGTAACAGGGACAGTTTGCATAATGGTCAAGTGAATATCTCCGGTTCCTGGAGGCATGTCTATTATCAAATAATCCAACTCTCCCCAACTTACATCCGTAATGAATTGACGGATTGCACTACTGACCATTGGTCCTCTCCATACAACTGCTTGTCTCTCATCAACCAATAATCCAATACTCAACAATTTGATACCGTATTTTTCTAATGGAACGATGTATGCTTTGTCGTTGATGCTTGTCATTTTAGGTCTTTCACCTCTTATTCCGAACATGATGGGAACGCTCGGTCCGTAGATATCTGCATCCATCAGACCAACTTTAGCACCACCCTTTGCTAGAGCCATTGCTAGATTAGCAGAGATAGTACTTTTTCCAACTCCTCCTTTACCACTAACTACGGCAATAACATTTTTGACGCCAGGAAGTAGCTGGTGACTATCCACTCTTGGAGTGGAGGTATTGGAAGTAAAGTTGATATTTACTTGTGCGTTTTTGTTAACCAATAAACGGATAGCATTTGTTGAGGTCGTTTCGAACATGTCTTTCATGGGACATGCCGGTGTTGTCAATACAAGTGTAAAAGAGACATTGTCACCCTCGATGACAAGATCCTTTACCATATTGAGAGAGACAATATCCTTTTTGAAATCAGGATCCTCTACGTTGCTGAGCGCTTTTAATATTTCCGCTTCCGTCATTACTTTAATACTATTTTTGTCGGTATGAAACCTAATGTGAAAATTTGAAAGTTCAAAATTAAGGCAAAATGCTCGATTTGTATCGATGTTTAAACATTAATAACTTATTTTGAGAATAATAATAGAAAATGGCGAAAGGAAGTGATATTGAAATTAGTAAATTTTTAAGCTTGGTATTGAGGCACAAACCAGAAACCATTGGGATAAATCTTGACCATGGAGGTTGGACAGATGTTTCGATATTGATGGAGAAAATCAATCAAAAGGGATTTTCATTAGATTTGGAAATGCTTGTTCACATTGTAGCAACAAATCCTAAAAAAAGATTCATTTTGAATGATGATAATTCTTTGATTAGAGCGAATCAGGGGCATTCTTTGGATGTTGATCTAGGATTGCAACCATTACAACCACCACCTATTTTGTATCATGGAACGGCTGTCCGTTTTCTTAATGCCATTTTAATTGAAGGGTTGAATAAGCAACAACGACAGCATGTGCATTTAAGCAAAGACATGGATGTTGCCTTAAATGTGGGTGCAAGACATGGTAAACCTATTGTGCTAGAAGTTAATGCTGGGCAAATGTATCAGGATCAATTTTCTTTTTTTCTTTCGGATAACGGTGTGTGGTTAACGGATCATGTGCCAATTCAATACATCAGAATTATGGATGAAAATAATTAACAAAACACCCCATTTTTTTGTTAAAAAGAAAGTTTTATTTTTCATTTTATCTATTGAATAGTTTTCTTTGCTTAGCGCAATAGAAAATTGCTACGTAACTTTGAACCGTAAGAACATAACAGAAACCAATTGAATAGTAGTAAAACAATAATGATCAGAGCGAGCAGGGTAGTATTTGTTTTGAGCTTAGTTTTTTTCTTTTCCCTCGGTGCGTTCACATCCGTTTCCGCACAAAACAGTTCATCAGACAGCCTTGTGCAATTGTATGGTGTTGTCATGTCAGCTGATAGTTTGAAACCAGTAACTGCGGCCAGTGTTATCGTCAGTGGAAAAGGACGAGGAACGATTGCCAATGATGAAGGTATTTTCTCTATTGTGGTGGAAAAAGGAGACCACATAAGGTTTTCTTCAGTTGGTTTTAAAGATATTACGATCACGATACCTCAAAATCTAAAAGGAAAAGAGTATAGCGTTATCCAGTTAATGGTGGAGGATACTGTATATCTTCCAGCTACAATCATTAAAGCGCGCCCAACTCCGGAAGAGTACGCGCGTGATTTCATCAACAATCCAGCTCCCGATGACCTGTATGAGATTGCTCGTCAAAACAACAGTGCAGCTAAAAGAAGGATTCTAATGGAAACCTTGCCCATGGACGGAAGAGAGGCTTTTAGTGCGTTGATGCGCCAAAAAACCGCTCAAGCCTATTACAAAGGACAAATGCCTCCTATGAATGTATTGAACCCATTGGCTTGGACTGAATTTATAAAAGCATGGAAAAGGGGTGACTTCAAGCGAAAGGATTATTGATTTGTACGGTTGCCAAGTAATTTTTGGGACCAAAAGGGTGAAAGTCCTTATTTTTGCGGTTTCTAATTTATCCTAAAAGAGATTATGGCTGAAAAAGAAGAGAAATTAAACGTAAGTTCACAGATATCGACTCAAGATTCTGAAAATAAAACGGAACAAGATTCCAAGGATGGATGGTTTCATCGTCTCAAGAAGGGAATCTTAACGACTACATCGGAAAAAAAAGACGTACCTGAAGGGTTATGGAACAAATGCCCTGAATGTGGTTATATATGCACAACCAACGAATTGAAGGAAAATCTTTTCGTTTGTCCCAAGTGTAACTTTCATCATAGGATTAGTAGTGAGGATTATTTTGAGGTCATATTTGACGAACAAAAATTCAAGGAATTGTTTGGAGAATTGACCAGTAAGGATATTCTCGGCTTTACAGATACTAAACCATACGCCAAACGCATCAAAGAAACAGAATCCAAAACGCATCTAAAAGATAGTATGCGTGTTGCGACGGGTAAAGTGAAAGGGCATGATCTTGTCGTTGCCTGCATGGATTTTTCCTTTATTGGTGGTTCATTGGGTAGTGTCATGGGGGAAAAAATTGCTAGGGCAATTGATTATTCCATTAAACACAAAACACCTTTTTTGTTGATCAGTAAAAGTGGTGGTGCACGTATGATGGAAAGTGCTTTTAGCTTGATGCAGATGGCAAAGACAAGTGGTAAGCTTTCTCAACTTTCTGATGCTCAGGTTCCTTATATTTCATTATTGACCGATCCTACTTTTGGTGGCGTAACGGCTAGTTTTGCTATGTTGGGAGATCTTAATATTGCAGAACCTGGCGCATTGATCGGCTTTGCTGGACCTCGTATCATTAAAGAAACCATCAGGAAGGATCTTCCAAAAGGATTCCAACAAAGTGAATTTTTGTTGGATCATGGATTCCTTGATTTTATAGTAGATCGAAAAGTATTGAGAGACAAATTGGAACAGATTATTGTCCTATTCCAAGGATAGAAAAAATATTTTTTACTTTTGCCGTTCTGCTTTTCATAACAGAACGGCTTTTTATTTTATGGCAAAATCAACAAAACCCAAAATAGTCAATATCAGCAACAAGCAAGCGTATTTTCATTACGCCATAGAGAGTACTTATGTCGCAGGTATTGTATTGCTGGGTACAGAAGTGAAATCAATAAGGGACGGGAAAGTTAGTTTTAATGATAGTTTTTGCTTGTTTGACAAGGGGGAACTATGGGTTAGGGCTCTTTATATTGCCGCTTACAGTTTGGGAACGACCAACAATCATATTGCAGTCTATGACAGAAAACTACTTTTGCATAAAAAGGAACTCAAAAAAATACAGACACAATTGAAGGAAAAAGGTCTAACTGTCGTTCCCTTGAGAATATTTATCAATGACAGAGGATTGGTTAAAATGGAAATCGGTATTGCAAAAGGGAAAAAACCGTACGACAAGCGCGATACAATCAAACAGAGAGACAATGACAAAGATTTGAAACGTTATCTAAAAATGTAAGCATATTGGCTTAATTTTGGATGGTTCAGGTTTTCGTCCTTCTAAATAAAGTATTGAATGAAGATTTGTAAGATTTTTTTGTTTGTATTTATATTGATTGCCAGTTTCCCCAAAACGATGTTGGCACAAGTCGACAAAAATATTGCCGCTACTGACACCACTGATGATGACGATGACAGTATTGTCGATCCTGATTATAAGCCTTTGACTAAATCAGGAAATACAGTTAACGGTAAATGGTATGGGATTGGCAATGTGGTAACCACCAACCATTCCAATTCTTACCTATGCGAACTTTTATTGAAAGAAGACAAAAAAGGTAAGGTTACAGGTTATTTCAATTATTTTTTTAGGGACGGCTATTTTTCCAACAAACTTTACGGAACATACGATAAGGCTGCACAGACATTCAAATTCAAACCAGTAATCGTTTTGTACCATCAGACTACAAGAGCTGATATTGGTGTAGATGTTCCCATGTACGGAAATTTTATTTTGAACCTTAATAGTAAAGACACAACACTTACGGGTTTTTTGACACCGATTAGCAACTATAAATATTTAGTTCCTGCATTAAACATCAAGTTGAGTATCGTTGACAAAAAGGAGCCAACATTGAAGGAACGAGTTCGAAAACGTAAATTGGAGTTAGAAGAAGACGCAGATGTGGCAACGGTTCTGAACGAAGCAAAAAGTGATTCTGCCAAATCTGAGCAGACTGCCCAAAACAATAAAAACAATCAGATAGTAGATACAAAAAAGACTTACGAGAATGATCATGTAAAAAATGATGCAGGTCATAATAATAACTACAAAAACGATACTTTGAAATTTGGTGCTGCATCTTCCAAGAACAAGGGACACGATGTCGTCAAAACACAAAATCAAAACAATACTGGTGTGGGGCATGATATCATAAAGTCCAATACTGCTTCCCAACAGACAAAAGGTAGAGATATTATAACTTTCAAAAATGGCGACGGCAAAAAAAGTTACGCTTCCGATACCATCAAACAAAAAACGTCCTCTGTTGTAAAAGGTAGAGATACAATAAGACCTTCTGGCGTAAAACCTCTATTGCAACGGGACACTTTGAAGTTTGGCAACCAGACTGCGGCAGTAAGCCAGGCAGTGGAAGAAGAATATAAAAAACGCTCTACAAATCTGATCAACACATTAACAGTCAAAGACGACTCTGTTACGATTTCTCTTTACGACAATGGCGAATTTGACCATGACATGGTGAGTGTATTCTTCAATGGAAAATTAGTTGCGTCCAATATAGAATTGAAAACCAATGCTGCAGCCAAATTCGTTGTGTATCTTGATGCAACGCCAGGTGCCAAGAATGAATTGACTTTATTTGCGGAAAACTTGGGAACAATTCCTCCGAATTCTGCGTTGATGATTATCGAAGATACGCATGGCAACCGTTATGAAGTAACATTAAAAAGTGATCTGAGCCACAATGCTTCTGTATTGTTAACGCCAAGATTAGAATAAGTTAATTTTTGGCATGATTAGTGCCACTCTTTTTAAACCAAATTATATATTCATATGAAAAATAAACTGACGCTCGTATTAGTCGGTTTGATGACTGTGTTAAGTTTCGGATTTTTTTCTTGTAAAAAGGAGACAAATGTTACGCAAAATACTGGAGCATACAATTATTATGCTTTAGTAAATCAAAGTCAATGGACTTACAACAATCAAACAGGCGAATACTTCAAATCAATAGATTTAAGTAATTTACCAAACGACTTTATTTTTTATTTAGATGGAGTTGTCATGTATGTTACAACGTATACACAATCAGGTTCTAATCTTGATATTGATCCATTGAACGCAATGAATGGTAATGGTACTTTGTTTAATGGATATTATTATTATTTTCAAGCTCATGAAGACCAAGATGGGCCATATGTTACGATTTATGCGAAGCCTAGTACAACGGGAGCTCCAGCACCATCTAGTAATTTGTATTTTAGCATTGTATTGCTTCAAGCTCAAGATATGGGACAATTGAGTAATAGTACAAAAAATGATTTTGAACAATTGAAGAAGGTAATAAACATAAAAACTATTCCTGCAAACTAATCAGTATTAGTAGTTCTAAAATAAAAGGAAGTCGGAAGACTTCCTTTTATTTTAACCGTTTTGCGAAAAAACGCAAATTACTTATAGAATCTTTGAACATTGTAGTAAATTGCTGCTCTAACAAATAGATATATGAAAAATAAATTGACGTTCATATTAATCGGTTTAATGGCTGTGTTAAGTATTGGTTTTTCTTGTAAAAAGGATACTGTTGAACAGCAGGATTCTGGTGGTGTTTATTCTTATTTCTTGACAATGACATCAGATAAATGGGTGCATGACCAACCAAGCAACTCTTACAGTTATGAAATTGCTATAGGTTCATTATTTCCCAGGGGCTATGATTATAATGTCGATTGGGCTTTTGTGTTTGCAGGACCTAAAGACAGTGATGGGAAGATTTCTTATACTCAGCTAGTTTATGGGGGTGAATCTTTAATAGATGGTTATTATTTTTCGTATAGCACAGGATCCGAAGCAGGATCAAGTCGATCTATAATTATAACGGCTAAAGCTGTAGACAATACAATCACTACAGCACCAAGTTTTAATGTTTACTTTAATTTAATATTTTTACAACCAAAAGATTTGGGAATATTAAACAATAGCACAAAAAATGATTTTGAACAATTGAAAAAAGTATTAAACATAAAAACTATACCTACCAACTAATTAATGTTAATGTTAGTTTTAAAAACAAAAGGAAGCCATATGGCTTCCTTTTGCATTTTTCTACATTGAAAAAATCAAAATTGCTTCAGAATCTTTAAACATTGTAGTAAATTGCTGGTCTAACTGACAGCAACTATACAATGAGCAAGACCAAATCTAAAATATTAGCGATTT
>QFOI01000087.1 GCA_003241175.1 Pseudopedobacter saltans | reverse complement strand
TCCACAAGGAAAACTAGGTTGCAATCCCAATGGCCTTGCAGCTTCCTCCAAACTGTTTCTAGTTGGTTTTCTCAATGGGAATCCAAACTAAATGATTTTCATTCAAATAAAAGAAGAATTATGGAACAAGTAGAAAAATTTATGGAAATAGCCGTAGCACTTAGTAAAGAACACATGCAAAACGGAGAAGGTGGCCCTTTTGGTTGTGTTATAGTTAAGGACGGGGTTATAGTTGGACGAGGATGGAATGGCGTTTTGTCAGGAAATGATCCTACCGCCCATGCTGAAGTGATGGCTATACGTGATGCTTGTCAGACTTTGGGTACATTTCAGTTGGATGGTTGTGACTTGTACGCTTCCTGTGAACCTTGCCCAATGTGTCTTGGTGCGATTTATTGGGCAAGACCAGACCGTGTTTTTTATGCCAATACAAAAACGGATGCGGCGGCGATAGGTTTTGATGATTCTTTTATTTACGACGAGATCAATCTTCCTATGGAAAACAGAAAAATTCCCATGATTGCTATGGATAAAACAGAAGCGTTGAAGGTTTTTCAGTTATGGGCCGAAAAAGATGATAAACGACGTTATTAAACTATAAAACGAGCAACTGAAAATTTTCAGTTGCTCGTTTTATAGTTGTCAAAAACTAACTCAAATGACCACTTTTGATTTGCTGAACAGCTTCCACAAGGGCGTCAATATCCGAACAAGTATTGTAAAATGCAAAAGAAGGTCTAACCGTTGCTTCCACGCCAAATCTTCTCAATATAGGTTGCGCGCAATGGTGTCCGGCTCTAACTGCAATACCGACCTTGCTTAGTAAACCTCCGATTTTTACTGTTTCAAAACCGTCTAATACAAAGGAAATAGCTCCTGCTTTTTCTTTGGCATTTCCGATGATGTGTAATCCAGGTATTGGCTTTAGCTTTTCGGTTGCATATTGGATCAGTGCAGTTTCGTATTGGTGGACTAGATCGATTCCAAGTTTGCTTACATATTTCAAAGCTGCACCTAGTCCAACTGCATCTCCAATATTGCCGGTACCTGCTTCGAATCTTCCTGGTGCAGGGTGGAATTCCGTATGTTCAAAAGTCACGTCTTTGATCATGTTGCCACCACCTTGCCAAGGTTGTGTCGCATTCAGTATAGATTCTTTGCCGTAAACAACACCTATTCCTGTCGGACCATAGATTTTATGACCGGAAAATACAAACCAATCCGCATCCAAGTCCTGTACATCAGTTCGGATATGGGAAATGGATTGGGCTCCATCAATCAAAACCTTTGCTCCGGCACTGTGACCGATTTCGACTATTTTTTTGATAGGATTTACTGTTCCTAGCGCATTGGAAACAGCAGTAACGGATATTAGTTTAGTTCGCGGCGTAAGTAGTTTAGTAAATTCATCTAAAAGCAGTTCTCCATTGTCATCAACTGGAATCACTTTCAGTTTTAATCCTTTTTTCTGAGCCAGTAATTGCCAAGGAACTATATTGGCATGGTGTTCTAGGTAGCTTACAATTATTTCGTCTCCATTATTTAAGTTCTGATCTCCCCAAGATTGCGCGATTAGGTTGATTGCTTCGGTTGTACCTCGTACGAAAACAATTTCGTTGGTGGAGCGTGCATTGATAAACTCTTTGACTATGGTTCTTGCTTCTTCGTAAGCGTCTGTCGACCTTGCTGCCAAAGTATGTGCTCCACGATGGACATTGCTGTTTTCGTGTTCGTAGAAATAGGAAAGGCGATCGATTACCTGTCTTGGTTTTTGAGTGGTTGCAGCGTTGTCCAACCAAACGAGTCTCCTTCCATTCACAATTTCCGATAAAATGGGAAAATCATTTTTGATGATATTGACATCAAACGGCGGTTTGTCTAGTGGACTTATTCCATTAAAACCATTTGTAATGCCTCCAGATTGCAGTTGACTAAAATCCGGGGAAAAATAAAATTGGGATAGACTAGGAGTGTGGCTAATGGGGATTTGAGATTCGGGTACGTAAGACTGAACTTGACGCAATGCATTATCCAAATCCTGCTGAAAAGGAGAAATCTCTTCCCATCCGAAATACTGTGATTGGTTGGGAATACCTGCTTGATATGCTGATGGTTGATTACTATTTTGGTGATTAAATAAAGAAGCCTGCGAATCACCTAGATTGAATTTTCCTAAATGACTAGCCGTTTCGGGTGAAACACCAACTCCAGCAACTGATGCTGGGATCTGTGTGGATGTTACATGAGGGTCTTGAAAACTGGTTTGTGGATTACTTAGGTCTACAGCATTTTTCTGGTTAATGGCAGACGGAGATATTCCTTCACCCGTAACGGATGCCGGTACGCCTCCGGGGCTTCCTCCTAGTCCTAATTGCTGTTTGTTTAATTCCGAATGTGTAGGTTGCTGCGTAACTGGTTGTTCCCAACTATTGCCACTAAACAAGTCATTGGCTATTTTTTCAATTAATGCAACATCAGGAATATTATTATTTGTACTCATGGTATTTATTTATAACTACATCGTCCAATACTGCTATCGCATCATCGACCAATACAGCAAGTGAACAATAGAGGGAAACCAAATACGATGCAATAGCCTGGTCGTTTATTCCCATGAAACGTACGGACAAGCCAGGTGTTTGTTGTCCTGGTAAGTTGAGTTGGTACAAGCCGACCACACCTTGTCTGCTTTCGCCTGTTCTGATAAGAAGTATTTTTGATTTGTTATTGACTATGGGGACTTTGTCTGAAGGAATCAATGGAATACCTCTCCAAGTCAAAAACTGTGATCCGAAAAGTGAAGCTGTAGGAGGAGGAACGCCTCGTCTTGTACATTCACGTCCAAAAGCTGCAATCGCTAAAGGGTGTAACAAGAAAAAGCCGGGTTCTTTCCACACTTTGGTAATTAATTCATCTAAATCATCTGGTGTTGGAGCACCTGTTCTTGTTTTGATGATTTGAGTAGGTGCCACGCTGTGAAGCAAACCATATTCTTTGTTGTTGATCAATTCGCTTTCTTGTCTTTCTTTTATAGTTTCGATGGTGAGGCGAAGTTGTTCACTGATTTGATTGTATGGCTTGCTGTACAAATCTGAAATGCGCGTATGGACATCTACAACTGTATTGACAGAACTTAATAAGTACTCTCTTGGTTTTTCGATATAGTCTACATAAGTCTGCGGTAAGATCCTTTCGTCCCTTTCAGAGCAATCGACCTGTATGGTATTGTGGTCTTTTACTCTATTGACACGATAGGTACCAGCTTCTACAGGGACCCAACTAAGTAGTTGTGTTAACCACCTAGGTGTGATAATAGGGAGTTGCGGGACGGTCCTTGTCGCAATGGCTAACTGGCGTGCTGCTATGTCGCCTAGCGCCGTTTGTGTTTTGTTTACTGCCATAAAATGGATGATTTTGAATTATAGAGTTAAAAAATAGGTTTTGCTTCGTTCATATAAGTAGTCTACTTATTTTGTAGACAAATATAGCGGAATTATGACAAAAACAAATATTTTCAAAAAAAGATTATTTGTGATCGGTCGTGGTTGGATGTTTTCCCGTTATTCTGTTCCAAAAGAAGGCCATTGATTGCTTGTTCCAACCTTTTAGGCGACCACGTTGTACCGCGAGTGAATTGTTGACATCTGGATGGACGTAATAGTAGAATGTGAAAGGAGCATTTGCATATTGCCATCCCATAATTTGTCCAAATCTCGGAATGTTAAACTGTATAGTGTCCTGTTTTTGCTCAATGGTATATATACCTTCCGAAAACTCCAATAGATTTTTGGTGTCTTGTTCCTCCATGTATGGTTTTAATAAATCTTTGTTGATCGCATAGGAAGAATAAGATGCTGAATAATTTGGTTGGTCAAAGGTTGAACGATAAGTCGTATACACCGTACTATCATTACTGAAAACGCCATACCAAAGAAAACCATTGAAAGGCGTTGGCGTTAAAAAATCAAAATGAGCATTTGGAATAGGAGGATTTTTTGCTAATGCTTTTTCTACTTTAGTTTTTCCAATACCAATCAGACTTACATAGGTGCAAGGAACTACAATGCCTAGTATTGCTGCTATTTTTCCATATCTCCAATTGTTTTTTTTGATAAAAAGAAAAATGGCTGCAATTAATGGGACTATAGAAAACAACGGATCCGCTACATAGAGTAAATGAAAAGAATATCTCTTGTCGGAAAAAGGTGCAAACAATTCTGTTCCGTAGTTATTGCAAGTGTCTAATATGTCGTGTAAACCAACCAAAAGTAAGAACGGAAAGAAAAATCGCGCAAACTTGATCGTTCTCTTATATCTAGTATAAGAAAAGGCGGCAAAGAGCAGTGCAAAAATAATGGCAATGAAAAGGGAATGCGATATGGCTCTGTGAATAACTAAATCCTGTGTTGCTGTATTGAAAAAAGAAGAAATGGCATCTATGTCAGGTATGCTGTGAGCAATAGCACCTAAAATCAAAGCCTTTTTACCCATTTTTTGTGGTAAAACAACTTTTCCAATACAAGCACCCAATACGATATGCGTTAGAGAATCCATAAGTGTCAAAGATAAAGGAAAGACAAACATAGCATGTTAAGCCAATGTTTTATTAGACCTTTTGGCAGAAAAACTTATTAAATTTGCAAACAATGAAAAAGTTTGATGTTCCTAATTTTTATCGAAGTGGTTTGATTAGTGCCATAAAAGTGCAACGTTCCAAAGATGATAGGATGAAAAAGGACTTTAGTCCAACCTTGTTGGATCTGGGTGATCTGAAGATTTATCTGGCTCGACATTTTGGATTTTGCTATGGCGTTGAAAATGCCATCGATATTGCATTCAGAACCATTTCGGAAAATGTGGGGAAAAGAATTTTTATGTTGAGTGAGATGATCCACAATCCACAAGTTAATTCTGATTTGGAAAAATTGGGCGTTCGCTTTTTACAAGATACTTATGGAAAACAACTGATACCATTTGAATCTCTTAACGCTGATGACATAGTGATTATTCCAGCATTTGGAACGACTCTGGAGGTGGAAGAAACTTTGGAGGGTATTGGTTTACATACCAAACAATACAATACAACTTGCCCTTTTGTGGAAAAAGTTTGGAATCGTTCAGCACAAATCGCTGAAAAGGGTTATTCGATTGTTGTTCATGGTAAACCTAAACATGAAGAAACAAGGGCTACTTTTTCGCATGCCTCGCACAATACACCAACAGTGGTTGTCAATGATCTTAATGATGCTATAGAATTGGGAAAATATATTACTGGAGAATATCCTTCAGAAAAATTTTATGAGCAATTTAATGGCCTCTACTCCGATGGTTTTGACGTTAGTAGAGATTTAGACAGGATAGGCGTCGTGAATCAAACCACTCAGCTGGCATCAAGTACCATTGAGATCTCTGAATATCTTAAAAAAATTATTACGGATCATTATCAACTTGAGCCTAATAATATCCAAAGGCATTTTGCAGATACGCGTGATACGCTGTGCTATGCTACGAGTGACAACCAATCCGCCGTTCAAGGTCTAATGGAGAAAAGCGAGGAAGCTGATTTTGCATTGGTCGTTGGAGGATACAAAAGCAGTAATACTTCCCATTTGGCAGAGATCTGTGAGCAGTATTTGCCAACCTATTTCATAAATGAAGCCAATAAGATTTTATCTGAAAAACAAATTTCGCATTGTGACTGGGCTCAAAAAAATGAATTGGTGACTTCGGGCTTCTTACCAGAAAAAAGACCTGTTACTGTATTGATAACAAGTGGTGCGAGCTGTCCAGATGCCATAGTCGAACAAGTTATCAAGCGACTTGCGCAACTTACAGAGACAACGCCTCAGTTGGATGCACTAATGGAACAACTCAATCTACAAAAAGTTAGCTCTAAATAAGAAAAAGGTTTAGCTTTTGCTAAACCTTTTTCAATATAGGTTGATGTCAACCTTGCTATTAGAAAAATATCTTAGAAATCTTTCTTAGCAACACCGTCTTTGATCGCTTGCAAAGCTTTTGCTTCACCAAGGATAGCACTCATTTTGTTGCCTTTGCCATCGTCGCCTTTTGCGATGTATCCACCTCTAGCTGTTTTAGAGATAACTGCATTGTGCATAGGAACATCTTTTTCTTTGGTCTTCAAGCAATAAGCTTTAATAAATTTTGAAGTGTCCATGATTCAATTTTTATTTTAGGTTTTAAAATGCTGTTTTATCATTTCTTTTAAAAAACGACCTAACGTCGGATGTTTTTCGGATAAAACAGGGTAAGATTTATCTATTTTGTAAAATATTCAAATGTAAACTGTTGAAATTCTGCAAAGACGAAATTTTAAGGTCCGCCGCTGCCCATTTTTCCAGTTTATACTGTTCTCTTTCAGGAACTACCACACAAGTCATCCTTGCTGCCTTGGCTGCAATCATACCGTTAAAAGAATCTTCAAAAGCGATACAATCCGTAGGCATGCTATCCAAAGCTAGTGCACAGTTGATATATACCTGTGGATGAGGTTTTCCGTTGAGCAAGTTTTCTGCAGAAGTGGCTACTTGGATGTATTGCTCTATGTCCAACATCTGAGTCACTTGCTTGATCAGCCTCATGGGTGAAGATGATGCCAAACCTATCTTGAAACCAAGTTTCTTGAAATACTCAAATATGTATTTCACTCCTGGCATTACCTTGCCCTTTGCTGCCACTTTCTGGCCTACAAGATCCAAAACGGCATTTTCTGCGTGTTCCAACTGGTTTTCGTCCAAGTTGAAAAAACGAAACCAATGGGTTACAAACTCTCTTGTACGAAGCCCCGTTGTTTTTAGGTATTGCTCATCAGACAATTGTATGCCATAACTTCCAAAAACCTCCTGTGCCGCCTCTTTCCATAATGGTTCACTATCGATTAGTAAACCATCCATGTCAAATATAACTGTATTTAGCATCCTTAATTAATGAGCAGAACTCTATGACTTATTTGTTTTGATACATTACTTCTTTTACCTTTCTGACAACTTGGTCCACGTTAGGCAAATAGGCATCAGCAAGATTCGCAGCATAGTGCATAGGTGCATCCAAACTTGTGATACGCTTAACCGGTGCATCCAAATAGTCAAAGCCTTCTTTCTGTATCTGATAAGCCAATTCTGAACTGACAGAAGCAAAAGGCCATTGTTCTTCGACAATAACCAAACGGTTCGTTTTCTTGACACTTTCCAATACGGTCATCCAATCCATTGGGCGAATAGTAAGCAAGTCGATAACTTCTGCATTGATACCTTCTTTTTCCAATTCGACAGCTGCATTTTTAACAACTTTCATCAACTTGTTGAAAGAAACGATGGTTACATCGGTTCCAGGTTTGATTACGGCCGCTTTACCCAATTCAAGATAGTATTCTTCTTCAGGTACTTCACCTTTTTCGCCGTAGAAAACCTCGCTTTCCATAAAGATAACAGGATCTTCTTCATAACGGATGGATTGTTTCAATAGACCTTTTGCAAAGTAAGGATCTACAACAGAAACGACTTTTAGTCCTGGTATATTAGCATACATGCTTTCAAATGCGGAAGAGTGTTGCGCGCCCAATTGACCCGCACTTCCGTTTGGTCCACGGAAAACGATAGGGCAATGAAGCTGTCCACCACTCATCGCCAACATTTTGGAAGCAGAATTTAAAATCTGATCGATTGCCAATGTAGCAAAGTTCCAAGTCATGAATTCAACGATTGGACGAAGTCCGTTTTGTGCCGCACCCACGCCGACTGCCGCAAAACCTAATTCTGTAATAGGAGTATCCAAAATCCTTTTCGGTCCAAATTCAGCAAGCATACCTTGACTGACTTTATAAGCTCCATTGTACTCTGCTACTTCTTCTCCCATCATGAACACTCTGTCATCCCTTCTAAATTCTTCATTGAGGGCTTCACGAAGTGCTTCACGTAACGCAATTTGTCGCATATTGAAATTCTTTCTGGTTTTTTAAACTTAGGAACGGCGCAAAAATATGGTTTTCTACAATATATTTGACCCGAATTATATTTTATTTACACTATACGGACAACCTATATTCAGTGATAAATGCTTGCTAAGCGTTTATCTTTTGGAAAACGCTACAATCATGGACTTAAAAAAACACGCTGTACTGCTCATTATTTTAACGGTATTTAACATTCTAAGATCTTATTCCCAGCAAATCATTCGTCCCGATTCTATAAAAAGCAAAATGCAGTGGTTTGCTGACGGTAAATTAGGGATTTTCATTCATTATGGTATTTATGATGTGGATGGCGTTACTGAAAGTTGGGCATTTCACAATAGAGAAATGACTTATGCAGATTACATGGCTCAGTTAAAAGGTTTCAAACCTAAAAAATATGATCCAGAAGCATGGGCGGACCTCATAAAAGAAACAGGAGCTAGATATGCTGTTTTTACAACTAAACACCATGATGGTGTTGCACTGTGGAATTCTTACCAAAGTTACTTAAGCGTAGTCCACAAAACTCCGGCAAAAAAGGATTTAATGTTACCTTTTTTCCAAGCATTACGGAAAAGAGGGATAAAAGCCGGTGCCTATTTTTCTTTGATAGACTGGAGCGACTATCGGTATCCTGGTTTTTTGAAAGACTCCAATCGATACGACATGAAAAGGGATACCAATCGCTGGTTTCAGTATCGTAGGTTCATGAATGCTCAAATGGATGAAATAGCTCAAGAAGTCAACCCAGATCTATGGTGGTTTGACGGAGATTGGGAACATTCGGCGGAAGAGTGGGGCGCCATGAATATCAGGGAAAAACTTCTGACTTATAATCGAAATGCCATCATAAACGGTCGTCTTAAAGGGTATGGCGATTATGATACTCCCGAACAAAATTTTCCTGTGACAAGGCCAGATCTTCCATATTGGGAACTTTGTATGACCATTAACAATAGTTGGGGTTATAATCCTCACGATTCGGCATTTAAGACACCTTATGAGGTAATCACCATATTTGCGGATTGTATAAGCAAAGGAGGTAATCTTTTGTTGGATTTTGGTCCTTGTGCAGATGGGACCATACAACCCGAGCAAGTTAATGTGCTAAAAGAATTAGGAAAATGGAATAAAAAGAACGAAACGGCGGTATTCAATACTATTGCGGGTGTCCCTTTGGGGCATTTTTATGGACCGACGACACTATCTAAAGATTCTACCAAATTATATCTTTTCCTTACCGGAACAAATAGCGAACATGCTATTTTTAAAGGTTTAAAGAACAATATTAAGTCCATAAAAGTTGTTGGTCGTCCTGACATTGATTCGGTCCCATACAAAATTGTTGGAAAAATATCTTGGAGTCAAAATCCTGGTCTGCTTTATATTGATGTTCCAAAAAATGCTCAGGACGATTATGTTACGGTTTTGGAAATGGATCTAGAAGGTCCGATAGATTTGTATGAAGGAAAAGGTGGACTGAATTGATGTTTCGCAATATGAAACATGACTCGACGTTTATAGTACATGTGGTCAAAAAGGCTTTGGTTTCAGCTTTTTATATGTTTTGTTTTTCAATTGATTGGTACATGTTTGTATGGCCAAGCTAAGAAACCTGTTTATTTTTTGGATATTGTTCAAATAGATTCTTCCAATTCAAAACCTAATATCCAAACATCATTTTCCACTAAAAAGGACTTAACGACATATCTTTTTAAACTAAAAGATGATCTTGTTGGCAAAGGTTATGTTGCGGCGTCTATCGATTCGGTTTGGGAAACGAGTGATACAACGAGGATTTGGCTTTTTGTAGGAGAGAAATATGTTTGGAAAAGAATAAAAGTGGATGCTTCTGATAGCCTTTTGTTGACAGGGTTGGGATACGATGTTGTTGGTTTGCAAAATATAAATACTGGCTCTGTTAACAAGTTGCAGGACAGTATATTGAACTATTACAACAATATGGGTTTTCCATTTGCGTCTGTGAAAATGGATAGTGTTGAGATTGACAAAAATGAAATTACAGGCAAGCTTGTCGTCAATAAGGCAGGACTCTACACGATTGACAGCATTATTCAAAATGGAAATGCCAAACTCACCCAAAATTTTCTCCACCGTTACCTGGAAATCGGCCCGCATGAACCCTACAATGCCCAAAAGCTCGGAACGGTTTCGCAAAAACTTCAGAATCTTCCATATGTCAATCAGTCACAGCCTTGGAATCTTAAAATGACCAATACGGGAGCTATGCTCGATCTGTATCTTGAACCCAAACAAGTCAATCAGATAGATGCTGTCATTGGTTTTTTGCCAGCAAATGGAGATTTGGGTGGAAAGCTTTTGTTGACAGGGCAGGTTAATTTGGACTTGAAAAATGCATTTGCAGCAGGAGAGGAGCTAAAATTCAGTTGGCAACAATTGCAATCTCGTTCTCCTCGGATTAATCTGGGTTTTGCACGTCCCTATATTTTCAATTCGCCTTATGGTATTGATTTTGATTTTGAATTGTATAAAAGAGATTCCTTGTTCCTAAATGTGTATGCCAATCTAGGTGTACAATATGCCATATCTTCTCAACAAAGCGCAGGTGTATTTGTTAGGTTCGCATCTACAAGAGCTTTGAATGTGGATACAGCTACTATTATAGCCACCAAGGCGCTTCCCAATATAATGGATGTAAGTACCGCCAGTATTGGACTTCAATATCAAATCAATACAACCAATTACAGGCTTAACCCTCGTCGAGGCAATGAGTTCTTTTTTTCGGGGATGGCGGGGAATCGCACCATCGGGAAAAACAATTCCATAACACAAATCCATTCTGACGATT
>QFOI01000624.1 GCA_003241175.1 Pseudopedobacter saltans | reverse complement strand
TGACATCTGAAGGAATACAAATCACCTTCCCGAAAGATGCCAAACCAGATGGAAACAAAGCTAATTTTATATTGTTCCGAACGGATGATTCTAATCTGGATGTGAAAAAAGAAGTTACTATTTCTCAAAACTATTTTATCATTCCGAAAAAAGTAATCACCAAAGGATCCTACACACTAAAACTAAAGTGGACCGAAAATAAAATCCCTTATCAGATAGACTACGATATCCTATGGAAATAACTCTCATAATATCAGCAATAGGGCTCGGTTTCGCATCAGGATTTCACTGTATCGGAATGTGTGGTCCTATTGCTATATCAATGGGACTTACGAAAAATCAGAAAGCCAATTTATATCTACAGAATCTGACTTACCAATTCGGAAGGATTTTCACTTACTCACTTTTGGGAGCTGCACTTGGCATTATTGGTCAAAGTTTTGAATTTGCGGGATTCCAGAGCTACTTGAGTATATTGGTTGGGGTTTTACTGGTCACAATGGCCGTTTTTTCATTTGGCGGAAAAGACTTCGCTTCAAGAATCCCAATGATTTCAAAAGCACTACTTAAAGTTAAAATAAACCTAGGTAAGATTCTCCAAAAGCCAGATTACAAGTCACGATTTATCACGGGAATCCTCAATGGCCTTCTTCCTTGCGGAATGGTGTATATGGCGCTCACAGCATCTCTTGCTGCTGGCGGAATATGGCAAAGTTCTTTTTTTATGTTCCTGTTTGGCATCGGCACTTTTCCATTTATGTTCGCAGTTGTTTTTATCGGAAATTTTCTTACAGCAACTTTACGAGTCAAAATACTGAACATTATTCCGGTTCTGATGATCGGTCTTGGAGCATTATTCATCCTTAGAGGACTGGAGCTGGGAATACCTTATGTGTCGCCAAAAGCAGAATCTTTGAAAGTTAATCACAGTTCAAAAGGATTTCATATGGATCATACTAATTGTCATTGAAATAGAAAGAATATTTTATATCATTTTTTTTTAACTTTCAAATATTTCTTGCCTAAGTTTACTAAAATTCGACTAACGAAAAAGTAGAATATAATAACTGGTAACACTTTTGAAATTTCGCTAAAACTATAAGAGAATGATTTCAAACTTATTATCGATATAAATAAAAATAATTTTTGCGGGAAACAGATTATTTCAAAAAAATGGAACGCCAACATATATCCAATAAAATAAAACATCAAACCAAAATTAAAAAGACCGTATAATGCTAACAAATAATCCTTTCTTGAAAGTTCTGCAAAACTAAAAGAAACTAATTTTTGGAATTGATTGAAAGAATTAATCATTAAGTTTGGTTGATTAAAATAATCTGACGCTATCCAATAACCATCGGTTCTAAGGTATGGAAGAAGATTATATAATTGTTTAAATGCTAATGCAGAACCTATGGCAAATAATGTTTTGCTTGATGCAACGACACTCAATAAAATAAGAATTGTACAAAAGATTAAGGCAAAATAAACGCCTGATGCATTCACAATAATTCTTTCCCATTTTTTCAGTCTCCAGATATCTGTAACATCTGCAAAGAAAACAGGCATAAAATACAGATACAGGCCAAAACCTATACCTCCATGTTTCGCTTTATAATAATGAGTTGCTGTT
>QFOI01000623.1 GCA_003241175.1 Pseudopedobacter saltans | reverse complement strand
GGAAATTATATTGGATAATGAATTATCAAGCGATTCCAACTATACTATTGCAATGGATCCTTTGGATGGTTCTTCCAATATAGATGTCAACGCTGCTGTTGGGACGATTTTTTCTATTTATAGACGTAAATCTCCACTCAATGAAAAACCAAACATTGAAGACATTTTACAACCGGGAACAGAACAAGTCGCTGCGGGCTATATTATCTATGGTACATCAACAATGCTTGTATACACAACAGGAAAGGGTGTGAATGGTTTTACTTTAGATCCTTCTATTGGCGAGTTTTGTTTGTCCCACCCCGATATGAAAATTCCGGAGGAAGGATATATTTATTCCGTTAACGAGGGCAACTATATCTATTTCCCTCAAGGTATAAAAGACTATATAAAATACTGCCAGGTCTACGATCCCGCATCCAAAAGACCTTATAATTCAAGATATGCTGGTTCGATGATCGCTGATATTCATAGAAGTATGCTTAAAGGTGGTATATTCCTTTATCCGTCTTCTTGGGATCACAAAGAGGGAAAGATTCGCTTAATGTATGAGTGCAATCCTCTTTCTTTTATAGTAGAACAAGCAGGAGGCCGCGCATCTACCGGATACCAAAGAGTACTAGACATACAACCCGAAAAAATCCATCAACGTATCCCTATTGTCATGGGGTCAAAAAACATGGTTGAAAAAGTAGAAGAGTTTATGCACAAGTATCAAAATATCAATCTTTAAAACCGAATTTAGTCAAAGAAAGAAAAATGAAAAACATGTTTTCGTTGTCTGGCAAAACGATAGTAGTAACAGGCGGAACTGGTGTTTTGGGAGAATCGTTTAACAAAGCCATTCAGGACGCAGGTGCCAATGTGGTCATTATTGGCCGTAATAAGGAAAAAGCTGAACAAAGAGCACACGAAATCATCCAAAATGGCGGAAATGCTATTGGACTTTCCGTAGATGTAACCAAAATTGAAGTTCTAGAGTTTGCCAAGAAAACTATTTTGGATAAATATGGAGCTATAGATGGTTTAGTTAATGGTGCAGGCGGTAATATGCCAGGTGCTGTGGTGCAACCTGGAGGTGATATATTTGACCTTGACATCCAATCGTTGAAAGAGGTTATGGACCTCAATCTTTTTGGAACAATATTGCCGACACAGGTTTTTGCAAAAGAAATGCTGAACAGTAACAAAGGTTCTATTGTAAACATATCATCTGTATCTGCACATAAAGCACTAACTAGAGTATTGGGTTATAGTTTAGCTAAAACAGCTATAGAATCTTATACAAAATGGTTTGCCATCGAATCCGCAAAAAGATATGGAGACAAGTTACGTTTCAATACGATTGTTCCTGGTTTTTTCCTGACTGAACAAAACAGGACATTGCTCACCAATGAGGATGGAACCCTTACTTCTAGAGGCCAAGACATCAATAAACAAACGCCTTTTAGTCGTTTTGGACAACCAGAGGAATTAACCGGCGCACTTGTTTGGTTACTAAGTGATGCTTCGGCATTTGTCAATGGATCTTCTATTATCATAGACGGCGGTTTTTTATCTTATAGTGGTGTTTAATTAATTAAAAGAATTTTTTCGGATGAAATACTATATGAATCAAACCATGCGCTGGTATGGTCCTAAT
>QFOI01000622.1 GCA_003241175.1 Pseudopedobacter saltans | reverse complement strand
AATTAGCTGGTCGTGGTACAAAATCTATATATTCAGAAGAATATTTGGCAACGTTTTCTTCAAGTAGAGATCTGGAGGCTATAGGCATGCTCTGAGGAGAAGACCAAGCTCCGATACGACTTCCATAGGGACGACTATTGTAATAACGATCACTTTCTTCTGCCTCCACTTTTTCTACAATACCCTGTATGCGAACCTGACGTTGCAATTCTTTCCAGAAAAAGACAAGAGCCGCATTGGGATTGGCGGCGAGTTCTTTCCCCTTCGCACTTTCATAGTTGGTAAAAAATTCAAATCCTTTATCATCGTATTCTTTCAACAGTACAATACGGGCAAAGGGAATGCCAGCTGGAGTTGCAGTGGCCAAAGTCATTGCATTGACTTCATCAATTTCACTTTTTATGGCTTCATTCCACCAAATAGTAAATTGCTCTATTGGATTTTTTACAATATCGTTTTCATCCAATGTTTTGAGTTGGTAGTCTTTTCTTATGCTTCCAATATCCATTTTAATAAATTGATAATTGACGATGGACAATTGATAGTGTCCACCAATAATACTTTAATTTAGAATGGGTAATTAAGAATTACAATTTTTTCTTCAAACATTGTCAATTGTCAACTCTCCGTTGTCCATTAATTTAATTACTTTCTCCCATTTTTTTTAGGAATTCCTTTTCTTCATTGGACAAAGATTCATAACCTGTCTGGTTGATTTTGTCCAATATGTCATCCAGCCTGTCTTGTGTAGGACGCGGATAAACTTTAAAGGGTTCTTTTTCATTTTTGTAAAAAAGATCTGTTTTGGAATCTCGATCTTTGTATTTCTTTTCTGGATTGGCGAAATCCTTTGCCCAGTTGAAAAAACGAACCATGCCATTTCCCAAGTCGTTACCTTTTTTGAGTTGTGCCATGTAGAAAAAACCAAATATTCCACCAGAAAGATGAGCCAACGCAGTGCCACCATTTTCCGTTGCAATCGTTGCATAATCTACGGCTACATAAACGAGCATAATTACCCAAAGCGGAATACCGCCATTAATCATAGGAAACAAGCGAAAATTAGGTGCTAATGTAGTGGTCGCTACAGCAATCGCCATTACACTGGCACCTGCCCCCATCATCAATGTCAATGGACCATTGGCAAAATTATGAATAGCATTACTTGATATTAAAAAGATAACTCCACCTACTAATCCTCCGTATAAGAATAGTGGAAATAAATGTCTGTTGCCAGATAGGTCTTGCAATATATATCCAAATGCCCACAACCATAACAAAGTACTTACCACATGCCACACACTCTCATGTGCGAACATGTAGGTCAACAACGTCCAAGGATGATGTGCCAACATGCTCAAATCCGTGGATAGAGTAAACAAAGGCAATACATTGGTATGAAAATCAACATTGGCATCGGCAACCTGACTAAAACTCATGAACATCACGATCTTGACTGAGTTAACTATCAGAAATCCCATGGCCACCAATATAACCAGCCAAGTCAAGGCATTGTCATCTTGTCCCAGACTGAACCTTGATTTTCGACTTTCCTTTTTTGTGTATTCCATTGTATGTAAAATCTTATGTTAGTAAAAATGAGTTCGATCTTTTTTGTTCCAAAAATAAACTATCAAAAAGCCC
>QFOI01000621.1 GCA_003241175.1 Pseudopedobacter saltans | reverse complement strand
GAAACCGCTTCTTCTACCGAAACATAATTCAACATAGCTTTCTTTTTTTTTCAAAATTAATTATTATTGATAAAATATTTGATGAGTCTTATCAGTTATGTGTCAATTTGTTATCCTAAATGATAAAAATCAGAATTTTCTTTGACAAACCAAAAATAATATTTTACTTAGTCCTTTAAAGTTCCTTACAATAGTTAAAATTCGCAAATTATGATGACACAATCTCAAAGAAGTACTTTACTCTACTCAATTCCATTTGTAATATTGAGCATTCCGCTCATGGCGATGCAGTTTACTAAAGAAGTCAATTGGACTATCTCTGATTTCCTTGTAATGGGAATACTTTTATTTACAACAGTTTTTACCATCGATTTTGTTTTGAAGAAATTCAAGACTTTAAAATCCCGGCTGATATTGATTGTTGGAATCGTTGTTTTATTAGCTTTAGTCTGGGCAGAACTGGCGGTTGGGATTTTTGGAAGTCCGTTGGCGGGCAGTTGATAATTAGATATTGAAAGTAAATTAAAAAGCTAACATCTCTGCTAGCATTTACTTTTTTTATTCCAACCAACTCGTTTTATAAGTTGGGTCTTCCACTTTTATTGCTTCTTCTGTCAATTTCAAAGGTCGGAAAGGGTCAACCATTACGGCATATTCATCCGTAAATTTTTTACCGATGCTTCGTTCCATTGCGCCTGGATGCGGACCGTGAACGATGCCGCCGGGATGTAGCGAAAAATCCATCAAATCCACGTGGTTTCTGCTCATAAAATCACCTTCCGTGTAAAACAAAACCTCATCTGAATCGATGTTGGAATGATTGTAAGGTGCAGGAATTGCCTGCGGATGATAATCATACATCCTTGCACAGAATGAGCAAACCACAAAATTGTGTGCTTCAAAATTCTGATGAACCGGAGGCGGTTGATGAACACGACCTGTAATTGGTTCAAAGTTCTTAATGTTGAATTTATAAGGATAAAAATATCCGTCCCAACCAACGACATCAAACGGATGCGTTGCATAAACGAAATCTGTGATTTGATTTTCTTTTTTGACTTTGATGAGAAAATCTCCTTTTTCATTTTTTGGTTCTACGAAAGTTGGCGGAATAATATCTCTCTCACAAAACGGAGAATGTTCCAACAATTGTCCAAACTCGTTTCGGTAACGCTTTGGAGTGTAAATTGGCGAATGTGCTTCTATGAAAAAGAAAACATTTTGTTCCGATTCTAATTCCAATTGATATATTGTTCCTCTCGGAATGATAAGATAATCGCCTCTTTCAAAATCGAGATTCCCTAGCATTGTTTTCAGAATTCCTTTTCCTTCGTGTACAAAAAGCAGCTCATCGCACTCTGCATTTTTGTAAAAATAACCGGTTGATTTTCTTGGCTTTGCCAAACCCATTTTCAAATCGTTGTTTAACATCAGGACTTTCCGGCTTTCCAAAAAATCGTCTTCAGGTGTTATTTTCGCACCTTTTATCATTCTCGGTGTAACGTTTTTCTCAACCGCAATTTTTGGTGTAACGTCTTTCACATTGCCAATCGATTTGATCTGAGTCGGGCGATATGTATGATAAAGCAAAGACGCAATCCCGTGAAAACCTTCTGTTCCGAAGAGCTGCTCATAATAGAACTG
>QFOI01000620.1 GCA_003241175.1 Pseudopedobacter saltans | reverse complement strand
GCCATTTGTTGTTGCCGAGTTGCACTTAATCGAAAAAGTAGCAGAAAAAGAATCCATTCCTTATCAGATGCGTGCATTAAGCAGAAGTACAGGAACGGATACTGATAGTTTTGCATACGCCAATGATGGATGCCCATCGGCATTAATTTCCATGCCACTTCGTTACATGCACACGACCGTTGAAATGATTCACAAAGATGATGTTGAGAATACAATCAAATTAATCTACCATACTTTGTTGGATTTAAGTCCAAAAACGGATTTGCAATATTTCAAATAAACTATTGATAAAAAACAGAAGCCTCGTGAATACTTCACGAGGCTTCTGTTTTTTATATTTTGGACTATTTCAAATCGGCTGTAATCATTACAGGAAAATGGTCTGATGGATAACGCATCATATATTTACCCTTTTCATTTTTGTCAACGTAACCATCCGTCAATATAGCGTATCGATCAACAACAAATGATTTACTCAAAAAAATGTGGTCAATGCGTTCGTCTTCCTTCAACCCACGTCCATAATCATTGAAACTCGCAGAATTATCAAGTTTGACCTTCGCCAAACCGTAAGCATCCTTAAGTATTTTTGAATCTTCCAATACCTTATAACTATCACTATTCTGATCCACGTTAAAATCTCCCGTCAATATAACCGGAATTTTCACACCAGCTTCTTTTATTTTGGACAATATAAGCTTAGCACTTTCGCTTCTCGCAACCTTACCAATATGATCCATGTGAAGATTGTAGAAATAAAAAATCTTTCCGGATTTCTTTTCCTTGAACAATCCCCAAGTACAGATTCTTGGCAATACGGCATCCCAACCCTTATTAGGTTTGTCCGTGGTTTCCGACAACCAAAAATCACCACTTTTCAAAAGTTGGAATTTGCTTTTCTTGTAAAATATAGCAGAATATTCACCCGCCTTTTTACCATCGTCACGGCCAACACCAATATAGCCATAATCAGGTAAAACACTCAAGAGATCATCCAGCTGCCAACTTTTTCCTTCCTGCGTACCCCAAATATCAAAATCATAAAACTGCACCATCTTTCCCATTACAGGAAATCTTTTGCCCCAACCATTTCCTTCCAAGGAATCTTCATGATTGGCATTGCGAAGATTGTAGGTAGCGATATGCATCGTTTGTCCATTGGCATATTGACTCAAACAAACAATACACAAAAGGGCTAAAAAAAAATTAACTTTTTTCATGTTTCAAATGTAAATGAACATGTTGAAAACAATTGTCAATACATTTCAAACAATATTCATTTTTTACAAAAAAACAATGAGACCACCCTACCAAATAACTATGGTATATTTGCATTCAATACGACAAAATGAATTGGAACAAAAACGATAAAAAGGATTTTTATGAACATCTGCTGAAAAAGCAGAATGAAGTTATGGAAATGCCATCCAATAAGCGAATTGCTACTTGGGCACTTCACATATTGGAAATTCTTTTTCCTGAACAAAAATCGAATGAATACAATAGTGTCGAGGATATTGCATCTGCACTTCGCTTATTAGAGGTAGAGTTGGAAAATATTATGCGACAGTCAAAAGTCTGCGATTGCTGTCCACACAAGAAAGTTGCCAGCAACTTTTTCCTTCCTGCGTACCCCAAATATCAAAATCA
>QFOI01000619.1 GCA_003241175.1 Pseudopedobacter saltans | reverse complement strand
AGTTACAAAATCTTCTCCACGTACCTCAGGAAAAGACAAGGCGATACTGCCTGCAAGAAAGGAAACTACATTCATTTTTTGCCAAGGCAAAAGGTCATCCAATATGACAACTGCTACTTTATTATCGTACATTTTTATACTATTTTAAATTTAGTTCCATTTGAATATTGCAACGCTTATATGGAGTGGAGCGACCTACCACTTTTTGAAATCCTAGTTTGTAATACAAATTAATGGCAGGTTTTAACATCGTATTGCTTTCGAGATATAGTTTAGAAGCACCAAGTTCTTTTGCCGTATTTATAACAGCTTGTCCTAGTAACCAACCCATATTTTTGCCTTGAGCTTTGGGAGAAACAGCCATTTTTGCTAGTTCGAAATCATAGTCTGGATCATTCATCTTTATTAAAGAGCAAACTCCCAAAGGTTCCCCTTCATAGAGTGCAACAAATATTTTCCCTCCCTTATTTAAAATATATTCCTCTGGATTATCTAGTGCTGTATAGTCTGTTTCTTCCATTTCGAAATAAGTGGAAATCCATTGCTCATTGAGCGATTTGAATGCTGCTTGATATTGAGATTCGTAAGGAACGATTTGAACTTTTTTACTTTCGCGTGATTTTTTTTGTTCTTGTACACGTTTCAATAGAGATTTTTGATCCAACAAAAATTCCCATTCTGCAAGTGCTTCCCAAAGATTATTGGTCGCTTCCGCAATAATGTCATCAATAACAATGTCAATATCCGAACATTGCTCTTTTTTCATTTTCTCCGCCAAGATTTTTCCTTTAGAAGTTAGCCCTACCATATTGCGCCTTCTATCTTCCGTTTTCAAATTATCTTCCACCAATTCTGCGGTGGTCATTTCTTTGATAATCTTGGTAACGGAGGGTTGGGAATGGCCTATCTCCGTGGCAATTTCAGTGATGGTCAATGCTTGATTTTCGGATAGTACAAAAAATACGGGAAACCATTTAGGAGAAAACCCTTCCACATCATACAATTCGTATATTTTGGCCGCATCTTCTGTCACTTTATTTGCCATGAATCGCAATCTGCTACCCAATGCCATTTTTCCTGTTTTGTTAAATAATTCCATTTTGAATATTTATATAATTAATTACATAACTAGTTATACAAATGTATAAATTTTTTCAAAAATGGATAATTTATTTTTTTTAAAAATGAAAAATAGAATTAGTGAAACATGATATACGAAATTAGAATAGCCGCAACTACTCCGATAAAATCTGCAAAAAGTCCCGCCCACACAGCGTATCGTACTTTTTTGATGCCGACACTCCCAAAATACAAAGCCAAGATATAAAAAGTTGTATCCGCAGAACCCATAAAAGTACAGGCCATTTTACCTACAAAACTATCCGGTCCTGCAGTTTTCATAACATCTATCATCAACCCACGAGCACCACTACCACTAAACGGCTTCATAATAGCTACTGGCAGTGCAGGAACAAAATCAGTATTAAAACCAAGCGCATGTATACACCAACCTAAGCCATCTGTTATGTAGCCCAGCGCACCACAATCACGAAAGACACGTATGGCAACAAGCATGCCTACCAAGTAAGGCATAATCTTAATAATAACATCAAAGCCACCTTTGGCGCCATCTATAAAAGCATCAAAAAC
>QFOI01000086.1 GCA_003241175.1 Pseudopedobacter saltans | reverse complement strand
TGTCAACGGTTTTGAGGAAAAGAAAAAATTGTTTGTGGAACAGGGAGGGAAATTGATCTTGTAGGATTTTTATTCTTTCACAGTGAAAGAATAAAAATCACCACCACTTGAAGTACATTTAACAAATATATTCCTAGGTATACTATCCGAAAAATTTACAACTGTAGTTTCATTACAATTATCTCTCTTATCGAAAATAATATTTTTATTATCCAGTCTTGTTGGCACATCCGATGCTCCTCCTAGATAATACAATCCAAGTTCTTTATTTTCCGAATTATAAAGAAACATTTTCCCATTTCCTCGCCTCGAGCCTTCATTTTGACCAGAATAATTGACAACGTTTAAAACCTTTACATTCCCTATTCTTTTTATATTGATAACGCCTAAGAATGTTACATGTACTTCATCTATGCCATCAACCATTCTGCTAAATAGAAATTTTCGGCCAATTTCATTTTCTTCCAAAACAAGTTTTCTACACCTTTCGTAATAGTCAATATCAGAAACACTTGTTTTACTTTTATTTATACAACCAACTAATAACAGAAAAAGAAATAATAACCGATACATATTGCTTTACTTATTTCTCGCCCATTTGATAATTTCCTTTAGTGTCGGTTTTTTCCCATACATCAAGATTCCAGTACGGTAAACTTTTCCTGCGAACCAAGTTGTCAAAAGAAAGCCTAGTATCAAAAACAAAATACTCAATCCCAATTGCCAATATGGAACAACGTC
Source organism: Pseudopedobacter saltans (assembly GCA_003241175.1). Classification (GTDB taxonomy): domain Bacteria; phylum Bacteroidota; class Bacteroidia; order Chitinophagales; family Chitinophagaceae; genus Rhizosphaericola. The sequence goes on along the minus strand of QFOI01000086.1, from coordinate 10,129 downwards.
TGGTACTCCTTGTGCAACTCTAGCCATCATCACAACAGGCGAAGTCAAAGGAAACAAACTTCCAAAAACAGCTAAACCGCTTTGGGGATCATTAACGGCTTGCATCATAATAATCACAGAAAATATAATCGGCATTGTCACCGGAAAAGAAAAACTTTGTGCTTCTTGCGGATCTTCGTTTACTGCACTACCAACCGCTGCAAATAAGGAAGCATAAATTAAGTAACCTCCTAGAAAATAAACTAGAAAACATATAATCAGCAAAGGAAAATTAATCGTCGACAACAAGGCTATAACCGCTTGCATCCCTTCAGAACCTTGCGACGAAACGCTTCCATTAATGGTATCTCCCACCGATGGGAAAAGCATTGGAATCAATATTATTCTAAGTCCCACAGTCAACACTATCCAAATCAAGAACTGCAATAATCCAACGGCTCCTATTCCCAAAATCTTACCCATCATTAACTGAAAAGGCTTGACGCTACTGATGATTACTTCCGCAATCCTACTAACTTTTTCCTCCATTACGCCTCTCATTACAGCCATACCATACAATAGCAATACTATGTAAATTACCATTCCAGAAACCATTCCAACAGCATACGAAACACCGGTTTTAGCCATACTATCCTCGCCAGCTTCTACACTTTTGTATTTTATAGTTGCAGGCGTATTGACTTTTTGTATATCCTCCGTTGTCATATGGAAATCGTGCATCTTTTGTTTTTTCACAACTGCGTTGACCGCATCATTGATTCCCTGCTTCGTTTTTAAAGAAAGGGATTTTTGCGACACTATATTGAGCATCGCAGTGGAATCCGTACCGCTCGGAATAAAGACATATGCACCAATTTCGTTTTTGGCTAAAAGGTTTTCTAATTGTTTTTGATCCGCTCCTTGCATAGTTTTAAAATATATGGGAGGATCGGATTTCAAACTATCCTGAAAATAATGTGCATTATCAGCAATTGCCACAATAGTGTCAGACGGAGCTTTAACCGAGAAATAAATAATTAACGAATAAAGCCCCAATATCAATGTAGGCAACAGTATAGTTGTAACTATAAACGATTTTTTCCTGACGCGAGACAGAAACTCTCTTTTCGCAATGAGACCAATTTTACTCATAAATATTATTTTGAAAAGGAACGTGTAACGGTTCCCGTATTTTCAACTAAATGGATAAATATATCATTCAAAGAAGGCAATAGTTCATTAAAACCCAATATCGCAATATTTTTTTCAATAAAATACCCTAAGGCATCATTAGTTGTTGTCGCTGGATGTAGCTGCAATATCAATTCATCTTCTTTTTGTGAAATGATATTGAAAAGTCTATCTGTAAGCGTTGAAGCATCTCCTCTGAAAGATAAACGCCAAAGATTTTCTTTATATTGGTTTTTAACCTCTTTGACGGAACCGTCTAGCAGTTTTTTTCCCGCATTGACAAGCACTATGTGATCGCAGATCTCTTCTACCTGCTCCATCCTATGTGTACTGAAAATGATCGTTTTCCCCTGCTTGGCCAATTCAAATATTTCATTTTTGATTAAATCAGCATTGACAGGATCCAATCCGCTGAAAGGCTCATCCAATATAATGAGTCTAGGATTGTGCATAACAGTAGTTACAAACTGTAGTTTCTGTCCCATTCCTTTACTAAGATCCTCCAACTTTTTGTTCCACCAGGATTCTATCTTTAATCGAGAAAACCAATACTTCGCACTTTCCAATGCTTCTGATGCGGAAAGACCTTTTAATTGAGCAAGATAAACTGCCTGTTCGCCAATTTTCATTTTCTTGTAAAGACCTCTTTCCTCAGGCATATAGCCAATATGCGCGGCACTTTTTTCCAAATCTATTTTGTTTCCATCTAACAAAACAGAACCTTCATCCGGTAAAAAAATACCTGTAATCATTCTTAGTAAGGTCGTCTTCCCTGCGCCATTTGGGCCTAATAGTCCAAATATGGTTCCTTCCTCAATAGAAAAACTAATATCGTCTACAGCTTTTTGTGTAGTGTAATATTTTTTAAGATTCTGTACCTCCAATAGTCTCATAAAATGGGCTTATCCTCAAATATAATATTAATTTACAGAAGAGTAAATAAAAAAGCCTCTTTGAAAAATCAAAGAGGCCAACTAAAAACAAAACCATAAATGATAGAAGCAGACTAATCCGGCCTTTTACCATCTAAGAAAGTATTCAGACTAGAAATATTAGTCTTATCATTTTCATCTTTTTTTACACGATACTTGCTATAGAAGTTTTCAACAGACGAAAATTCTTTTTCCTCTTCATTACCACCGAACATATCCATGTTTCTGCGAACATACGCGGGAACGGTATCAAATTCACTGTTAGGATCATTGTTGTTCACGTTGAACTGTAATTCTCTCAATTTTTTGATGCGATCCTGTGCTGTACGTTTTTGCTTTTCAGAATCCGTCTCATCCAAGTCAATAGAAGAAATATTCGTATTGGATGGTTGAGGCGTATTATTCACAACAGGTTCAGAAGACAAACTCATGCCCAAGTTTTCTTCCTCATTAGCATTAACGCCACTTACAAATGGGTTGAATTTTTGTTCGACTGGTTTGGGCATCTGTACATTAACGGCGGGACGAGCATAGGTCTGTTGGCCATATCCTTGAGCGCCGGAGAAAGAAGTTATAACAGGTTTAAATTGTGTATTCTGTGACTGTTCTTTTGCTTGTCCGAAAACTGGCTGGTTCAGATCCTGATCATCTGTCCTCAAATCAAAGTGCATAGGACCGTTTTGTTCATGCGTATCATTTCCTTCCACCAATTTAGGGGCATACATATTGGCGTCCGCCTCTTGTGTATTTTTTACTTGAGGAGCATTAGGATCTTTCAATACAAAAATCTGTTTTTCAGATTCTTCCTTCTGTCTTTGTTGTGCTGAATTATCAGCTTTTGCAAAAGGATCTTTATGTTCGAATCCTGTCGCTATCAAGGTAATACCTAATTTCCTTTCCAAACTATTGTCATAACCGATACCAACGATGACATCTGTCGCGTCACCTGCTTGCTCACGCACATAGTTGTTGATAGTTTCAAACTCATCCATACTACATTCATGGTCGCCTTCGGAAGTATTAACGTTGATCAATATCCATTTGGCTCCATGGATATCATTATCATTCAATAAAGGAGAATTCAATGCTTCTTCAATAGCTCTTTGCGCACGATCTTCACCTTCCACAGACGCACTACCCAATATAGCGACACCACCATTTTCCATAACAGTACATACATCGTTAAAGTCAACAATGATATGCCCTTTACTATTGATGATATCTGTAATACACTTAGCAGCAGTAGCCAATACATTATCCGCTTTGCTGAATGCATCTTTCATTTTCAGATTACCGTATTGCATTCTTAGTTTATCATTGCTGATAACCAACAAAGTGTCCACATAAGGTTCCAATTGCTTAATACCGCTTTCGGCTTGAGTCGCACGACGAGGACCTTCAAACCCAAATGGAGTGGTAACAATACCAACTGTCAAAATGCCCAAATCCTGACAGATCTTGGCGATGATAGGTGCGCCACCGGTACCTGTACCACCACCCATTCCTGCACAGATGAAAGCCATTTTAGTATTGACTTCCAATATACGTTGTATTTCTTCAAGAGATTCTTCAGTAGCTTGTTTTCCAACTTCAGGATTAGCACCTGCACCCAGACCTTGAGTAAGGTGTGGCCCAAGTTGTATTTTATTGCCAATACCGCTTTGTTCCAATGCTTTGGAATCTGTATTGCAAATGATGAAATCTACCCCATCAATTCCTTCTGTATGCATATAGTTGACTGCATTGCTACCGCCACCACCAACGCCGATGACCTTGATAATGGAAGACTGTAACTTTGGTATATCAAACTCTAACATATGTTCTATATTTAAACTATTCAATAAATTTATTTGAAGTTAAGATAGTGTATCTATATTGGTTCCGAATATTATACACATATCCACAATTAACTATTTTATCTCTTGATCTGGCTCTTCTTCGAAAAGTTCTACCAAGGTTTTCTTGAAATTATCCCAGATATTTCTTTTCTTTTTTACGCCTTTTGCAGGAACGTTATCATCTTCCTCTGGCATTGGCGCTGTAATAGTTTTTGCTTCATTGTCAACGAAATTGACAGGAACCGCTACATGCTTTTTAGGTGCATTGAAAACTTTTCTTTGTTTTTCGTAATCATCGTAACCTTTGAGAATCAAACCTAGGCAAGTTGCGTACATCGGATTACGCAAAACTTCTACATGATTTGGAGCAAGATGTTCGTTGGCATAACCAATACGGGCATTCAATCCTGTAATATATTCTGTCAACTGCAATAAATGGTCCAATTGTGCACCACCACCCGTAACAATTATTCCACCATTCAAAATTTTATGATCTAGACCCACTTGTTTCAGATGATAGGTAACGAATTCAAGGATTTCTACCATTCGAGCCTGAATAATATTGGCCAAATTTTTAACACTTATCTGACGAGGAGCAAATCCTTTAAAACCTGGAATGGTAATGTAAGCATTGCTTTTTGCAGCATCTACCAAAGCACAACCAAACTGCTTTTTCATTGCTTCGGCTTGTTGTTTCAATACACCAAGACCTGTCTTTATATCGTTCGTAATATTTTCACCGCCAAAAGGTATAACAGCCGTATGCTTCAGTACACCTTCATAAAAAACCGCCAAATCAGACGTTCCACCACCAATATCCAATATGGCTACGCCTGCTTCCATATCCATGTCACTCATTACTGCAGCAGCAGAAGCTAATGGTTGCAATACAAGATCTTTTGTTTTAAGATGGCTTCTTTCTACTGCGCGATTAATATTTTTGATAGCATTACGATCTCCCGTAATGATATGGAAATTAGCGCCGACTTTAACACCATTGTATCCAATAGGATCTTTGATATTTTGGAAATTATCCACATGAAAATCTTGTGGTATTACATCAATGATTTCGTCGCCCGCAGGAATGAAAGTTTTGCGTTGGTTGTCTATCAACTGTTCGATTTCATTCAACCTAATTTCTTCCTCCGCATTTTGACGTACTAGATCACCTCTAGTTTGCAAACTTTTTATGTGATGTCCGGCAATACCTACATACACTTCATGAATATCTAATTCAGGATTGCTTTTGTAGCAGTTATCCATAGCCACTTCAATAGCACGGATTGTCTGATCAATGTTCAAGACTTGTCCATGTTGTACACCGTTACTTGGTGCCTGTCCGAAACCCAGAATTTCTAGTTTTCCAAACTCGTTTTTACGGCCTGCGATTGCCGCAATTTTTGTTGTACCAATATCAAGCCCCACTATAATTGGCGCTTCATCTTGGTGAAAATTCTCTTTTCTTAAAGATGTTGTTTGTTCATTCATATTATTGTTTGTTTTTAGTTTCTTCTTTGTTTTTTATTATTATTTGTCACAGGTTTTACTGTTGTCCTTTTTACGTCTTTCTTGTTAGTTGAATCTGCATTAATTATGCCTGACTGTTCTAGTTGTTTAACATTCCACCTACTATTGGATTGCGCATTGATAGTCGCTGTATCTTTTAGTTGGTACGCCATACCACCACGCCTTGTTGCTATAACTTGATTGTAGCACCTAACATCCAATTTTTCATATCTATTAAATCCAGTCTTCGTCCACACTTGTTTATAGAAACTATACAACCGATCAAACTTTTCCTGTAAACTATCACCTCTACCTAATGTAATTATTGTATTACCAAGCGTTGGGACGATTTCGAATGTCCGATCAGGACGAATATTAACTTCCGACACAAACGCATTCCAAAAACTATCTACAACTATAAATTCAGCAACGTTCTTCACATCAACCAGTAACAAACTATCAGGTTTGGACAATTTTGCCTTAGTAGAAGTAAAAGACGTAAATACCGGTAATCTTGCGATTACAGCAGGATGCAATGGTAAAATACGCGTAGCAGAATCCACATAGAAAGAACTACCTTCCAAAGTAAAAATCCTGGCGATCGGTTCGCTTTCCCAGATAGACGCACGTAAATTGTTCTCGTCATCAAAATACATTTTGGCATGGCTTATCCAAGGATTCGCTTTTAAGGCATTTTCAATATTCTGAAGATTAATATCTTTAGCAGGAATACCTTTGCCAACACCATTTTCCTTTGCGATACTTACAATTTCTTTTTCATCGATAAAGATCTGATTGTTTTTACCCTCGATAGATATTTTAAAATCAGGACATACGGCATTTTTCCTTGCCCCACGTGCAGCGACAAGCAAGGTAATCAGTCCACATCCCAATAAGACCCAAAGTAAAAAAATCAGTTTACGCTTCATCTATTTTTTTCCAAAATTTTCTTTACTGGTTCAACTAAAGCATCGATATCACCAGCGCCACACATGACGACAAGTGCCGGTTTCTCAGATTCTATTTTTTTAAGCATGTCGTCTTTACTCAAGACTATTTTGTCTTTGAGACGCATTTTGCTCAATATCATTTCACTACTCACGCCTTCCATTGGCAATTCACGTGCAGGATAAATAGGCAGTATAATCACCTCGTCTCCATGGTCCAGACTTTCAGCAAAACCATCTGCCAAATCTTTTGTACGAGAATAAAGGTGTGGCTGAAACACTACCACTATTTTTTCCTTGAAAAGACTACGTACACCTTTTAACAACGCCTCAATTTCTGCAGGATGATGCGCATAATCATCTATTAGAACATGCTTTTCGTTACGTATGACGTATTCAAATCTTCTTTTTACGCCCTTAAATTCCTCCAATGCAGCTCTAATTGCGGAACTATCAATTTGCAAAAATTGGGAAATAGCTATTGCCGCAATCGAATTCTCTATATTGTGATAACCACCAAGGTGGATCACAACATCACTCAAAATCCCACTTGGCGTCGCCACATCATATTTATAGGCACCATTTTCAACTTCCAATTTCCGAATATGATAATCAGCAGCCACATCCGATAAACTATAAGTAAAATGATAATCCGCATTAAGCACATCATCTTTTGCCAAACCTTTTTTATTGATTAAGCAACCGCCTTTTCTTATCCTCTTTGAAAATTGCACAAAAGCATCCTGCACATTCTCCGCGGTTCCGTAAATATCAAGATGATCCGCATCCATTGCCGTTATGACCGCAACATCAGGAGATAGTCTCAAAAAGGAACGATCATATTCATCCGCTTCAACAACACTAACCGCACGATCGCTCGACCAAAAATTAGTATTATAGTTAACCGAAATAGCGCCCAAAAAAGCATTGCATCCGTAACCCGAGTGTCGTAATATATGTGCGACCATTGTCGTAATAGTCGACTTGCCATGCGTACCACTTATGCAAATATTGAAAGTCGGCTCTGTAATCCATTGCAGGATTTCACTACGTTTCATCAGCTTATAGTTTCCTTGCTGATAAAAGTTCAGTTCATGCATATCCTTTGGTATCGCAGGTGTATAGATCACTATATCGGCGTCTTTACGCAACAATTCCAAACTATCTTCATAATGAATAACAATACCTTCATCTTCTAGTTCAACACAAAGAGGTGACCTGAAACGATCGTACCCAAAAACCTCAGCGTTTTTACTTTTAAAAAATCTTGCCAATGCACTCATGCCGATACCACCTATACCTATGAAATAGATGATAGCACCATCCAAAGATTTTCTTTCTAGCAATAAATGCTGTATATCTTTTGTCATGAGTGTTACTTCTTTACATATTTTAAAATCTCCGAAACAATTTGCTCATCTGCATTTGGTGTTGCCAAAGGCTTTATATTCTTCTCGAATCCTTTTATTTTATTATCGTCAAACAATAGATCCGTTGCCGTACGGAACAACAATGTCCTAACAGCATCATCCTTTACCATTTTTGCCGCATGTTTATCAACTAGGTAGGACGCATTCACCGTTTGATGATCTTCAGCAGCATAAGGATAAGGAACAAGTACAGCCGCTTTCTTTGCCAAACATAATTCGGTAATGGACATCGCCCCCGCTCTAGAGATTACGACGTCCGCAGCAGCATATGCCGCATCCATATTTTGGATAAATTCACCCACCCAGATATTGTTAAAAGTTTGACCTTGTTTTTTGAACTGCCCCGCTTCTACTTTTCCTGTTTGCCAAATTAGTTGAATATTTAAAGTCGCAAAGTCTGACAAATGTGCAAGTATAGCTTGATTGATACTTCTAGCACCAAGGCTTCCTCCCACAACTAGAATGGTTTTTTTGTATGGATCAAGTCCAAATGATCTCAATGCTTCGTCATGACTGATCTTATTATCCGCTATAGTCTTTCTGACAGGATTACCTGTTTTGATAATTTTACCTGCAGGAAAAAATCTATCCATACCATCCCATGCCACGAAAATTTCCGTTGCATGTTTACCTAACAGTATATTGCTTTTGCCTGCAAAAGAATTTGATTCGTGAATAAAAGTTGGAATGCCTTTTTTCTGTGCATATCGTAAAACAGGAAATGTGGAATAGCCTCCAACACCAATAACGATATCAGGAGAAAAACTTTTAAAAATGTCTTTTACTTCGAAATGACTTTTTAATAGTTTAAATGGCAACGAAAGGTTCTTTACTATAGACCCACGCTGCAAACCAGCGATGTCTATACCAATAATCTTGTAGCCAGCTTGAGGTATTTTTTCCATTTCCATTTTACCTCTTGCACCAACAAACAATATTTCAATAGCAGCATCTCGCCTTACCAATTCATTGGCAATAGCCAAAGCAGGAAATATATGACCTCCTGTACCTCCGCCTGCTATGATAACTTTACTCATTGTTTATTTTTTACAATTAACTTTTATACGGCTACGGCTTGCGCCGCTTCTTCATCCTCTTTTACAACCTCGGCAGTAATAGCCGCAGATTTTTTTCCTTCCAATATCTCTACATTTCTAGCAACACTCAATATCAAACCAATAGATGTGCAAGTAAACAAAAATGAACTCCCTCCCATACTAACCAATGGCAATGTAACACCCGTAACAGGAACTATATTGACATTGACAGCCATATTGGCCATCGCTTGAATCACAAGGGTGAAACTTAATCCCAATGCTAAAAAAGCACCGAAGGCATAGGGACATTTTCGGAAAATACGAATACACCGAAACATGAATACTAGATAAATGAACATGATAAACGCACCTCCGATTAGACCATATTCCTCTATAATTATTGAAAATATAAAGTCATTGTAAGCTTGCGGCAAAAAATTACGTTGTCTACTATTACCTGGGCCAAGTCCATATAAGACGCTTCCATTAGCAATAGCAATTTTTGCCTGTTGTACTTGATAGGGTGCTTCTTTATCATCACCACTCGCATAAATAAAATCTTGTACACGGGAAACCCAGGTACTCACACGTTTAAAAACACCACCAGATTTCGTAGTCGCCACATCACGGACACTAGCATCGTCTCCTGTCTTGTGCGTAATAACCGCAGCAGATATCAATATAGTAATGGGAATTAACGCTAAACCGATAACCATCAAAATATGTTTATACCGCACTCTACCAATAAACAAAAGTACCAAGGAGGTAGCTCCCGTCAGCAACGCATTGGAAAGATTAGCCGGCATGATAAGTGCACAAGTCAATCCAATAGGAATAATCAACGGAAGGAAACCTTTTTTGAAATCTTTAATCACCATTTGCTTACGACTCAACTGTCTTGACAAATACATGAATAAAGCAAGTTTGGCAAAATCACTAGTCTGGAAGGTCATGTTAATAATCGGAAGTTTGATCCATCGACTACCATCATTAATTTCAGCTCCAAAAAACAAAGTGTAGGCTAAAAGTGGAATGGATAAAAGATACAACACCTGTGCCACTCTCGAGAAAAAAGTATAGTTAACGCGATGTAATATATATATCCACACCAAACCGGCAAGCGTAAAAAACACTTGCTTGAGCAAGTAAACTTCCGTATGACCATGGTTCATTTTATAGGCCAAAGATCCAGTGGCACTATATACAACAAGAACAGATGCCAAGACCAATAGGAATACAGCGCCCCATATATACTTATCACCTCTAGTT
>QFOI01000618.1 GCA_003241175.1 Pseudopedobacter saltans | reverse complement strand
TGGTATAAAGAATATCTGCACGACACACCAACAGAAACAGACAAGGAAAGACAGGAATATTGGGCAGATATGCACGAGAAACTCAAAAGAGAAAAAAGTAATAACAATTAAAATTTAAGAACAATGAACACAAATTTTTTCAATCAGATACAGCAGTTGGACTTTACAGGAGTATTGCAACTGAACATTTCAAAAGGGATAGAAAGCAACCTAATTGTAACAGTATTGCTCAACAACGAACAATGCGGAGATAGTGCAAAAAATCTAATTCCCCCATTGACCTTTAACGCCACGCCCCAAGAGTTTGACGAGGGATTTTTTGAGCAGATAACTACACCCATACAAAAGGTATCGGGCTTAATGGTGGATATGGAAAAATTCCAAAAGCAATTGGACGAAGCCAAAGCACAATCGGCAATAGAAAAGGAAAAAACCGAGAAAGCGAAAAAGGACAAGGAAACCAAAGACAAGAAGTTTAAAGATGCTATGGCAAAGGCGGACGAGTTGGAAAAAGAGGGTAAGTTCCGTGAAGCGTGGATAAAAGTTCCTGATATAACGGAGTTTCCCGAAAAAGCAGACGAGATACGCAAACGCAAAACAGCATTATCCGACAAATTCGCAACACCGAGCCTTTTCGGAGCAATTGACGAAACAAAACCCAAACTTCTACAAGCGGAAGAAGTTACTGCCGATTATCCTATTGATGAAACACACGAAGATGAAAACGAATATTAATCATTAAAACAGAACATTATGTTATTAGCAACGCAATTAGAAAGAGTTTTTATACTCAAAGATAAAGGACAGGACATCAGACTGACCGACCCCGAACCACGTTGGAGCGTGGAAGCCGTAATGAATTTTTACGCCAATATGTACCCGATTTTGACAACGGCAAAAGTATCTGCACCACAAATAAAAGACGATGCAGTCGAGTACAAGTTTGAGAGTGTAATGGGTACGAAAGGTTAACCAAATATTAAAGCGATGAATTATGCAACGCAACATCATATCGGGAACTATCAGCATACCCGAACAGAAACGACAACGGCAATTGCACCGACAGTTGGGCGAGTTCGCCAATTGGCTACAAAGACCAAAGGACGCAAACCAAGTGCAGAAAGACAAGCAGAAATCCGTACCAATAGCAATGCTACCAATGGTATTCTAAAGTGTACGTTTCTGCCAAAACTGAAAACAGCAAAATCCGTACAGGCTTGTCAGAAAACGGAGAGGGATTTTTACAAGTCCCTTTCCCAACTTGCCGAGCATTGCAGCATTGAGCCAATGCAGACCCACAGTTTTAAGTTTCCCTACAATGTAGTATTGGCTATGTGGGATATGGAAGTCAAAGCAAAACGTACCAATATAAATTGGGATGGTTTTAAATTGATACAGGACAGTACGAAAACCTACTTTACAAGTGAGGAACGGTACAACACAGGAACAACCTTGTATTACATTCCCGTTGTGCCACTCTTTAAAATGCTCAAAGATCCAAAGCGTAAAAAGACCGCAAAGCTTTTAGTATCCGTATGCAGTTATCTGTACCACATTGCCCAAATTCCGTATTACAGGCAGGAAGAAAGTTACTTGTATTGGCTTTACGAAATGATGAACGATTGGGTGGAACAGGACGAGGAAACGGAAGAAACTGAA
>QFOI01000617.1 GCA_003241175.1 Pseudopedobacter saltans | reverse complement strand
CTTATAGAAAAGGAGATAAAGCAACTGCCTATCAAGCTTATATAAATGGTATCAATGGTCATTTCAGTTTTATAAATCGTAGTTATAGTGGGGTAAAAGGAGCTTTAAACCTTTACAATACGAGTCCAATTTCGTCTGCCGCAATCAGCAATTACTTGAAAGGGGCTAATGTCAAGCAAAACGAGACAGATTTAAAGTTATCGGATATTATGTTGCAAAAATACATTGCCATGTGGGGATGGGGGTTTGTTGAGACATGGGTTGATTTGCGTAAATATCATTATCAAGATACAGAGTCTGGAACCACTGATACTGTTTATAGGACATTTAATCTACCAGCACCACTATATTCCTTGAACAACAATCTGCCTGTGTATAGGGTTAGGCCACATTTTACTTCAGAATACACTTATAATTATACTGAATTGCAAAGAGTTGGTGCATTAAAGAATGACTATCAAACGAAAGAGATGTGGTTTAGTACTCTTACTGTACCTCAATAGAAAATTTTTAAACTCAAGAATTTATTTCAGAATGAAAAAAAGATATTTAATAATAGGTTTTTTTAGCATTTTGACATTGATAGTTGAAATGTCATGCACAAAAAATGAATTGAGGAGTTCTCCTTTTGATTTAGTTTCTGGATCTGCTTTACTTAAGATTAACTATTCGTGTCCTTACATGGCGAGTTCGCAAGGTGTGATGGTAAAGATTAATGGAATGGTGTATAGTAGTCTTATTACTTATTCTACGCCATATCCAGGAGGAGGCTTAAATACCGGAGGCAATTCTTATGCGGATTATTTAAGAGTAACTCCGGGTATTGATACACTAAGCCTACTTCTACCTATTCCGGGAACGAGTATTCCTGATAAAGTACTATACACCACAACATTTGAAGTGCAATCAGACAGGTATCAGACTATCCATGTTACAGATACGGCTACCAATATCAAATATGTAATGACTAACGATTTAGAGACAAGGCCAGACTCTGGCTATGTGCTATATCGGTTTGTGAACCTTATTCCCAATTCGCAAGGAATTGACTTGTATTTTGATACAGCCAAGATCAATAGGAAACTTCTAGCTTCAAATATTGGTTATCTGCAACAATCCGATACATTTAGGTTGCCGGCTGGAACTTCATTGCCTTGGGCGATACAGATGAGTGGAAAAGATTCAGTATTGGCTACTTATAGTACTGCTAGCTCCGTGGCCAATCAAAGGGTGTTTACAGTTTATGCCAGGGGGTACTTAGGACTTAAGTCTACAGATACTAGAAGTAATAAAATATCATTCGTCTACAACAAATAACAAATTGCTATGAGTGCTTACAATATAAAACGAACCACTGTAATTAAAAGTATCATTTTTCTCTTAACGATTTGCTTATTTGGGTGTAAAAAAGATTCAGATGCTTCAAATAGTAATAATCAAAATAATCAATCAGAATACGAAACGTTTACTGGAGGGCCTATATTAAATTCAGGTTGGACTCTTTTTGATTATTTGAATAGTTCATTTACTTCTATCAGATATAGTCCTGCTATGCTTATTCATGATGATGGTAGTATTGATGCTTGGTTTACCCTACCTGGTGGTTATGATGCTACGGGTTTGGCATATTTTAATCAGATTAGTTACATGCATTCGGTTGAT
>QFOI01000616.1 GCA_003241175.1 Pseudopedobacter saltans | reverse complement strand
TCATTCAAAATTACTTGATCATCCTTACTTAAAACTCTAATAATATCTACTTTTTGTAAAGCAGACAGTTCTTTTTGCTTAAATGGTAAAACAAGTCTTTTTTTAATATTGGGCTCGTTTTGAAATCTTCGATCTACTTTAGTGAAACTCACATCATGCTCTGTCACTACGATTTTGGCTTGGGGGAATAATTTTTTGCAAAAACCTTCCAAAAACAATACTTCAGTCCATTCCAATACAACGATGTCGGGTTTAAAGCCTTTTTCATTGGCTTTTTTAATGGCTTTTTTAAAAAAATGGCGATAGATAGGATCCAACAAATACCAGTCCGCTCTTAATGAAGAAAGCCAAATCCGAAGTTTGGTATTGTAGAAAAAATAAGTGAACAAAGTCATCAATCTGGGCAACGCGACGGAAAAATCACTAGCCTTTGACCTAAAAGCTTCCTGCATATTGGAAAGATCTTCGCCTTTTTTCTGTACCGTAATAATGCCAACATCAAACCTATTGTCTTGGCAAAAAGAGAGCAGTGTATGGTAAAAAAACTGGTTGCCTGCCATGGCCATCTTTTCATGAACGGCATGTTTGGATACAAACAGTATACTTGCTTTCTTATCTTGCATCAATCAGGTCTTTACCATTTAAATTGGATAATTCTTTTACTTTCCCAATATTTTCACTAATGCTATGATATTGATTTTCAATATCATTGATAAACTTACTTACAACTGCTAATCCTTTGTCCATTTCAGTATAATCGACAAGGGAAGTTGTAGGATCAATCTCAAAAAGCCTCAACATTCCTTCAAATTTGTTGGCGTAACTTATTCCGAACATGGGTTTGCCTGCCGCCAATCCGGAAATGCCGAAGTGCATACGACCTGTCATTGTAAAATCAGCATATTTCAAATACGACTTAAGCACGACTCCATTCTCAATTCCGTTTTGGAAATAACAACGTGTATTGTCATTAAGAATTTCAGCTTCAAACAGTTCCCTACTAATGTCTTTGTCAGACTTGCCATTGAACAACGGTCTTACGTCATGATACAAATACAAAATAGCAATTTCCGCCTGGCGGTTGAATTCAGAAAGCAGTTTCTTGATTCCTCCAATATAAACATCCCAACCAAGTTTTTCAGCCTGAATACTATTGGGACAAAACGCGATTATTTTTCTTTTGGATAGGTGTTGCTGTTCCGTCCACTCCTTGTACTGCTTAAAATCTTTTGTATTTTCAATATCAGGATTGTATGGACAGATAAATGCCATATCACTAACCTGCTTAATATGCTGAGGAGAAACAAATGTCAACAACCTATTGTAAGAATCTATGTCTCTTGCTTTTAGAAAGGAAAAATTGGACACCTCTTTCAAAGCCTCTTTTGCGGGGCCTGTCATTTTTAGGCTAACGCTGAATCCAGAAAAGTAAACTGGTATTTGCATTTTGTGCGCCATTTGCGCCAAACGAAAAAAACGTAAGGAATGTCTTGTTGAGTAACTTCCATCAAGAGCATCAGCACCGACAATAAAAACACCAGAAGCGCTCTTCAACTGCTCTGCCCAGCGTTTGTAATTTCTAACCTGAAAACCATTTTTGTACTTGACATTAGCATATACACCCAGAAAATCATTTCGCTTGATAAGGTGATCAGTAAAAATCG
>QFOI01000615.1 GCA_003241175.1 Pseudopedobacter saltans | reverse complement strand
CAACCTCCAATCCAATAACAGTATTGTTCGGAATTTTTGCATTCCGTTTTATCACTACTATACCGTCTCGAACGCAATAGTTTTCTGCATCTCTATCCGCCATAGAAGCATGTCCAACGATGTGTACATTATTTCCGATGCTGGAATATTCGTCCATAATTACATTTTCCAAAACACAGTTTTTGCCTACACCATAGAACGTATTGTATTTACCGTGGGCATAGTTGTCTTGTCCCAATAGATAGCAATTCTTGATTCTGGTATTGCCAAGAATCGTCAAGCAAGGTCCGATGATGCTATTTTGTATATTGCAGTTTTCTATGGTGGAACCATCTGCAACCAGAGATGCGTCAAGTCTAGATCGTAAGATTCTTGCTGGTGCATGTAATTTGGGACGACCATATAACCTTTTGTCTGCGGTGTATAGTTGCAATTCCTGTGGGTTGTTGACAAGTTCGAGGTTGGACTCCAAAAAAGACGCAATCGTTCCGAGGTCTTTCCAATAACCGTTGAAAAGGAAACTTTGTGTTTTATAAACTCCCAGACTAGAGGGAATAATGTCTTTGCCAAAATCATTTCCTTCGGGAATCTGTTCTTTCAAAATCTTTTTGAGCACTGCCACATTAAAAATGTAAATGCCCATGGATGCAAGGTAATTGCAACCTTTAGCGCGAAGTTGAGCTCCCGTGTCAGACTTCCAGTCGGAAAGAATATAATCACTAGGTTTTTCTACAAAATCAACGATACGGTTATTTTTGTCCGCTTTTAAAATTCCAAACCGTGAAGCTTCCTGTTCATTCACTGCAATAGATGCGATACTGATTTCGGCCTTGGCTTTAATATGCGCTTTCAGCATTTTGTCAAAGTCCATTTGATATAGTTGATCACCACTTAGAATGACGACATATTGCAAATCCGTATTATCAATATAGGACAAAGTCTGTCGGACCGCATCAGCTGTCCCCGCAAACCATTCTGTATTAGTATTAGTTTGTTCGGCTGAAAGGATATTGATATATCCATCAGAAAAATTGTCAAAATGATAAGTGTCTTTTATATAAGAATTAATTGACGCTGCATTATATTGGGTCAATATAAATATCTTGTTAAGTGAAGCATTTAAACAATTACTTATAGGAACGTCAATCAACTTATAGTTTCCCAAAATCGAAATGGCTGGTTTTGCGCAATATTCCGTTAAAGGCGCCAATCTGCTCCCTTTGCCACCGCCAAGGACAAAGCAGACTGTTTTTTTGAGGTACGAATTGTTGTGTTGGTTCATATTAGAAGTGTTTGTTGCGTTATTCTATATCCATCATTAGGGCTATAAATTCTTTTATTAGATATAACCATAATAGGGTTTTAAACTATATGGCTGTTTATATCGCCCATATAATGAAATCGTCTTCTTCGCTCAAATGAACGACCTATTTATTTTTTTCCTTTGTGTTTACTAAAATTTTCTTGATCTTTCCTAATGACATTGCAAAGATACCCAGCCGGAGAGGCAGAGATGTTACCAGAAATTCTTTATTGTTTTCCATTTTTTACATGATAAAAATCATGTTTTTCTTGAACTCGAATCTAATAGGAACTAATTGTTGCCTTTACGATAATCGGTCGGTGAGATGTCGGTTGCTTTTTTGAAGAAACGGCTGAAAGATGCAACGGAGTTG